>LJHE01000059.1 GCA_001983555.1 Candidatus Epulonipiscioides gigas | reverse complement strand
GGAATTAAAGAAGGTAAGATTGAGGGTATTAAAGAAGGTCAAGTTAACTTAATTATAGGATTATTGGATATTTTAGATGATGAAACTTTAGCTCTTAAATCTGATTTGTCTATTGAAGAAATTAAAGATATACGTAAAAAGTTTAGTTAAAATATGAACTAGGATTAAATAAAAAAAAACTCTTAGGTTGCTACTCAAGAGATAACGTGAAATCACAGAAAGTGCAGGGATGGTTAATGGGAGCAGTTCACATGAAGGGGAAAGCCACGAAGTGGCAGGGCGAGTAACATAATACAGGAGAAGTTGATTTAGCTCCCTCCGTCAGCTTGCGCTGCCACCTCCCTCACGATGGAGGCTTTCAATCGCTTACAAATTTGGAGCTTACACCTAAAGATAAAATTGAAGGGTTCAATAAAGATGTCAACTTTAGCTGACGATAATGTTCATTAAAGGGGTGGGGTGGACTGTGGTTTCATATTACATAAGATAATCCAAAAAGCTAATTTGATTAGATGCTGGAATATTTCCAAGTATTCCAAACTCAAACATTTTTTCTGTAACATTTTGATTAACTTTAGTACGCTTTTTAAAATCATCTCTTGAGAGAAAAGGTCCATTTTTAACAGCTTCAACAACTAAAGTTGCTGCCTTATCTCCTAGTCCATCAATAGTTCCAATAGCTGGCATAATTTGTCCATCAACAATTTTAAAATCGATATCTGATGCTACAAATAAATCAATCGGTTTAAATGAGAAGCCTCTTGCATACATCTCTTGTACAATACGCATATCTTTTAAAGTATCTTGATCTTTTGCCGTTTGTTTCTCTTTTGGCATTAACATAATTTCTTTCATATGCTTTTCAAGAACTTCTTTTCCAAAACACATTGTTTCATAATTAAATGAAGATGCTCTAATACTAAAAAATGCTGTATAATACTCAAGTGGATAGAAAACTTTATACCAAGCTATACGCCAAGCCATCATAACATAAGCTGCTGCATGAGCTTTTGGAAACATATATTTAATCTTTTTACAAGACCAAATATACCAATCAGGAACATTTTTTTCCAGCATAGCTTCTTCCCATTCGGGTTTTAGTCCTTTACCTTTTCTAACACTTTCCATAATTGTAAACGCAAGACCATCCTCAAGTCCCATACTTATTAAATAAGTCATGATATCATCACGCGTACATATAACACTTGAAATTGTACCTTTTCCTTCTTCTAGCAGAGTTTGAGCATTTCCAAGCCACACATCTGTTCCATGAGAAAGTCCCGAAATTCTAACAAGGTCTGAAAAGCTCTGAGGTTTTGCATCTATTAACATTTGAATAACAAAATCTGTACCAAACTCAGGTATTCCAAGAGAACCAAGTTTTATACCTGATATATCAGAAGGTTCAATTTTTAAAATTTTTGTGCTGTGAAATAATGACATAACATCTTTATCATCAAGTTTTATTGTGGAGGATGATATGCCTGTTAAATCTTCCAATCGTCTTATAATAGTTGGATCGTCATGACCTAGTATATCGAGCTTTAATAGGTTGTGATCGATGGAGTGATATTCATAGTGAGTGGTAATAATTGGTGTATTTGTATCATTTGCTGGATGTTGCACCGCACAAAATTCGTATATATCATGGTCCTGTGGAACAACTATTATTCCACCCGGATGTTGACCTGTAGTTCGTTTTACTCCTGTACAACCATTAGCAATTCTTCGCATTTCTGCTCGACGTTTAGTTATTTCACGTTTTTCAAAATATTTATATACATACATTAGAGCAGTTTTGTCAGCAACGGTACCAATGGTGCCTGCTCTGTAAGCTTTGCCTTCACCAAATAAAACTTCAACATATTTATGAGCTTTTGCCTGATATTCTCCTGAAAAATTTAGGTCAATATCGGGCTCTTTATCTCCATAAAATCCTAAGAATGTTTCAAATGGTATATCATGACCTTCTTTTAAAAGAGCATGACTACATTTGGGGCAATCTTTATCTGGCATATCACACCCTGATGTTCCAGCTGAATTTGTTTCAAAATCTGTATAATAACAATTTGGACAAATATAATGAGCTGGTAATGGATTTACTTCTGTAATACCAGACATTGTTGCTGTAAAAGATGAACCAACTGAACCTCTTGAGCCAACTAAATATCCATGGTCATTTGAGTCCCATACAAGTTTTTGAGCTATTATATACATAACTGCATAACCATTGTTGATTATAGAATTAAGTTCTCTTTCGAGTCTAGCCGTAACAATCTCTGGTAAATTAGGTCCATAAATTTCATGAGCTTTGTCATAACAAATTTTTCGCAATTCTTTGTCTGAATCTTTAATTATAGGTGGATATTTATCAGGGAGCACAGGTGAAATCTTTTCAATTTGATTAGCTATTTCATTGGTATTTGTTACAACTATTTCATATGCCTTATCTCTTCCTAAATAGCTAAATTCTTCCAGCATTTCATTTGTAGTTCTAAAGTATAGTGGAGCTTGAAAATCAGCATCTTTAAAACCTTTATAATCCATTAATATGCGGCGATATATTTCGTCTTCTGGGTCAAGAAAATGCACATCACATGTTGCAACAACTTTTTTATCATAAATTTCACCTAGTTCAATAATTCTACGATTATAATTGCGCAAGTCTTCTCTACAGGTTGCTGTATGCTTTTCACTACGTATCATAAATTCATTATTCATTTCAGGTTGAATTTCTAAGTAGTCATAAAAATTTACAATTTGTTCTATGTTATCACTATCTCTAAGTATTGCAGAAAATACTTCACCAGCTTCACAAGCAGAACCAATAATAAGTCCTTCTCTATATTTTTCAATTAAACTTTTTGGCATACGAGGACGACGTGCAAAATAATCTAAATGTGAAAGAGATACAAGTTTATTAAGATTTACACGACCTATTTCATTTTTTACTAATATTATTCCATGATATGTTGGCAATTTTTTTATAGCATCTTTTGATTGTTCAGCTAACATATTGAGCTCTGTTAGATTATTAATTTCTTTTTGAGCAAGCATTTTAATAAATTTTAAGAATATTTCACAAGTTGCTTTAGCATCATCCACTGCTCTATGATGGTTTTGTAGATTTATTTTAAGTTTTTTAGCAATATTTGAAAGCTTTGAATTTCCTAAATCTGTAAGCAATATGCGTGCTATACCCACAGTATCTACTACTGTTTTTTCAAACTTTAAGTTTAATAGCTTTGAATTATTTAATATAAAGCTCATATCAAAATCAGCATTATGAGCAACCATAATTGAATCTTGGCAAAAGTCTATAAATTGTGGTAGAACAGTTTCAATTTTAGGAGCATTTATTACATCTTCATTTGTAATAGATGTTAGCTCTGTAATATTACTTGGAATATTAATTTCTGGATTTACAAATGTGCTAAATGTGTCTATTATCTCGCAATTTTTAATTTTAACTGCTCCAATTTCAATAATTTTATTTGCAGTAGGACTTAACCCTGTTGTCTCTAAATCAAATATTACATATTCATCATTAAAAGTTTTATCTGTATTTCCAGTAACAATTTTTTTAATATCATCTACAAAATATGCTTCAACCCCATAAATTATTTTAAACGGGTCATCTTTATCTATACAATGGTTAGCAATTGGAAATGCTTGTAAACAACCGTGATCTGTGATTGCAACAGCAGGCATCCCCCACTCTTTTGCTCTTTTAATCATAGCTTTTATATCAACAACACTATCCATATCACTCATTTTTGTATGCAAATGGAGCTCAACACGTTTTACATCCGCTGTGTCCGAGCGTTTTGTTTGAAAATTAGTAATCTTTTTTATACCACGAATAGAGCTCAAAGAAATTTCTTTATCAAACTTATCAAATGCTGCAACACCTTTCACTTTGTAAAATTCACCTTTTTTAAGTTCTGATATTATATTTCCAACTTCATTATTTTCTACAAAAATTTTAAATGTAATTGTGTCAGTAAAGTCTGTGATATCACATATAAATATTGTTTTTTCAGCTCGTATTTCTCTAGTTTCAATAGAAATAAGCTGACCTTGTACACATACTTCTCCTATTTCATCAATTATGTCACTAATTTGAACACTATTTCCTTCACAGTTTCGACCATAAATCATATTTGTCATATCCACTTTTACACGTGGTTTATAACTATTCTCTTTAGGTTTAGGTTTAGATGAACTAGACGACACAGGTACTTGGTCAGATGGTTTAACAGGATTTCTTACTGTTCTAAGTTGTTCAATACGTTCACGTTCTTGTATGAATATATTCTCATTAACAATAGGCATTGCTATTTCATCACACAATTTTACTGCACAATTTATATTTTTATCAAATCTAAATTTATAAAGATTAGTAATATATGTTTCAATTGTTTTAATTTCTTGGCTTCGTATTCCTTTATTAGCAATTTTTATTGCAATAGTGTCAGTTGTTACCTCCCAAACAGAATTTTTTAATAAGAGATATAACACTAATTTTTTATCATATAGCTCTTCAATTATACTATCTTTATATATACTTGTAATTTTTTCAACAGTATATTCTGTAGGCAATTTATATGATATGTTTACATCAACTTCAAACTTAGAAGTTTGGAAAAGTTTCCTTTTAATTTGATTGGTGATTTCTTTTTTATTCTTATAAAATAAGACTTTTGGACTTTCTACTAAAAATACAAGCTCATTTTCTTCTTTTTTAAATACAATTTCTTTAATTATAGAAGTTTCAAAATCTGCTCGTATCTTTTTTTCTACTTTCAATTCTGAGAGTACTTCAAAAAAAAATTTATCAGCCATTTTATGTTGCTCCCTTACATTTATAATATCCAAATAATACCATATTTAATTAGTAAATGAAAGTCATATTATTATATAGCTTAAGTATGTTTTAACTGGTTTAATTTGTTATAGAGCTCATTTAAGTATTGTGTAACATTAAAGTCATAAACTTCTTCTAACTTGGTGCTTTGTACTTGAGATGTATCTCCATCAAAATGAATTATGCCATTTTTTAATAATACAATTCTATCAAAAAATTTTAAGCCTTGTAAAACGTCATGAAGAACTGCTATTACAGTATGATTTTTATCAGCGCTCCATTGGGCTAAAAAATTAAATAGTTCCATTTGACTCTTTAAATCTAAATGATTAGACGGCTCATCTAGTAAAATTACACTTGGTTCTTGAGCTAATGCTCTTGCAAGCATAACTTTTTGTAACTGTCCTCCAGATAAAGTATTAATTTTTCTGTTGCGTAATTCATATGCTCCTACAATATTAAGACAATAATCCACATATTCATAATGAGCTTTAGATGGTTTTTCAAATACATTCTTTGATAATTTATTATATCTTCCTAGCATAACAGTATCAAAAACTGTGTGTGGAAAATATACATTTGTAGTTTGAGATAGGCGAGCTAATTTTTGACTAAGTTCAATAGGTTTTTGATTTTTTACTTCCTTATCAAAAAGTAAAATGCTCCCTTCATATTTAAGTATGCCACTGATTGCTTTTAAAAGAGTACTTTTGCCCGAGCCATTTGCTCCTAGTATACACAAATTTTCGCCTAACGATAAATTTAGAGCAATATCTTGTAATACAATTTGATTATCATATCCTGTGGTTAAATTTTTTATTTTTAGCATATCACTTATCCTTTTTGAAGAAGACATACATAAAAAATGGAGCTCCTATTAAAGCGGTTATTGCACCAACTGGAAGTTCAATTGGATTTGCTACCACTCTTGAGCATATATCGCAAGCCACCATAAAAAGTCCTCCTAGTATTGCTGACATTGGAATAAGAACACTATGTCCAACTCCAAATATTTTTCTTGTAACATGAGGAGCAATCAAGTCTATAAAGCCAATTATACCTACAAATGAAATAGCTGATCCAGTAAGAGCTGCTGCTAAAATTAAAATTGTCCATTTAGATTTTTTGACATCTACACCCATTGAAAACGCCTGCTCCTCGCCAAAACTTAATATATCAAGCTCACGAGATTTTACACATAATAAAAAAATTCCTATTAGTGATAGAACTGTCACAATAATGAGCTCAATAGGTTGATTTCCCGAAAAACTTCCCATCTGCCAAAGAACAATTCTTTGAATTTTATCACTAAATATTGCGCTCAAAACTGACATTATTGCATTTAAAAATAAAGACATAACCATACCAATTAAAACTATGGTTATATTACTTATATTTTTATCAAAACTAGTTGATATAGCAACAACGCCAAAAACTGTAAGTATTCCAAAAATTATACCTAAAATAGGAAGGGTTAATATGCCAAAAAATGCAAAACTTCCTATTATACATATACTAGCTGCCACACTTGCTCCAGACGATACACCTAATGTGTATGAAGAGGCAAGAGGATTTTGCAATACAGACTGCATAGCAGAACCAGATGCAGAAAGTGCTGCTCCAACAACAAAAGCCATCAATGTTCTAACGGTTCTAATATTCCAAACAATACTAACTTCTGAAACAGAAATGCCATCACTTAAATTGGTTCCAAATACTTTATGAGCAATTATTTCAATAACTTTTATAGGTGAAATAAATACAGACCCTATTCCAATTCCTAAAATAATAAATACTACAACAAGCAAAAGGGTTATTGTAATTTTCTTTTTCACAGTTGCTTCCCCCTATAACCAGAAATGAACTAGTTAAAATATCTCTAAATCTGGATACATACTTTTTGTCATTTCTTTAATACCTGTTATTATATTTCTTGTTGGTAAAGAGGTGGGATTGTTTTCAATGCCAAATACCTGATTATCTTTAACTGCCGTAATATTAGCCCAACCATTACGATCTTTAATTTCTTCAATAGGATTTTCAACATATGTTACATTAGTGAAAATTATATCTGGATTTTTTGAAATTACCATTTCATCGGTTACGCTGACCCAATTGTCTAAATCGCTTAAAATATTATCACCACCTGCTATGGTAATCATCTCATTTAGATAGGTTCCAGAACCTGTACTATACATATATGGTGCTGGAGATATTTCAAAATATACGCTTTTTCTATCCTCAATCAAATTTGTAATAGCAGAAATTTCAGCAATTTGGTTTTTCATATCTTGTATTAATAACTCAACTGTTTCTTTTTCTCCGAGCAGTATCCCCATAAATTCAAGATCTATATAAATATCATTTATGGTTGTAGCAGTTGGAATAGTGGTTACTGTTACACCAAGTTTTCTTAATTCTGCAAGAGGGTCTGCTCCGCCTTCTGCTGTTAATTCACTACTTATAATTAAGTCTGGCTCCAAAGCTATAAGAGCTTCAATGTCAGGATTAATCATATCAAAAATCATCGGATTGCTTTCAACCCCTGTTGCAGTATCAAAGTTTGTTATTGCAACTATTTTATCACCATAACCCAAGTCTACGAGCATTTCAGTTATAGATGGTGCGTATGAAACAATTCGCTCATAATTATCTTTAATTTCTATCTCAGCTCCTGTCCTATCAACTATTATATTAAGTCTTTTAGGTAGCTCTGTTTTTTCTTCAATAACTTCTTGTTCAACTGTCTTTGGTGGAACTACTTGAAGTACTTCAGGTTCATCAGTTCCACATGCACTAAGTAAAATAACACTTAATAATAAAATATTTTTTAAAATTTTCATAATTTCCTCCATAAAAAATTATAAATAAAGAATTAGGAATAACTAATTTTGAGCATTCCCTAATTCTATAAAATTATTATTTTATTAATTCTTGTTCTAGCAATTGAGTAACAATAACAGGATTGGCACGCCCGCCTGTTTTACCCATAACTTTTCCAATAAATGACTTAATTACAATAGTTTTACCAGATTTATAATCAAGTACAGATTTAGGGTCATCAGCAATTGCTTCTAATACATATTGTTTTAGCAAAATTTTATCATTAATTTGTAGTAAATCATGTTTGTTGACATATTCATTAACATCCACATCTTTATTCCAAATGTCTTTAATTAATTTTTTAGCTACACTACTATTAATTTTATTGTCATTTGCAAGATTTGAAATCTCAGCTAAGCTTTTTGGTGGAATTTTTATATCATCTTCCTCAACAAGTTTTAGTACTTCTGTAATTATTAGATTAGCTAATGTCTTTTTATTTTGAGCGTAGTGTGCAGCTTTTTCAAAATAGTCCGCCACTTCCTTTTCATTAGTTAAAAGTTCCGCATCATATGAGCTTAATCCATAATTTTGCACATAAACTTTTTTACGCTCATCTGGCAATGGTGGAATTTCACTACGAATTTTTGCAAGCTTCTCTTTTGAAGTTATAATTGGCATTAAATCAGGGTCTGGGAAATAACGATAATCATTTGAATCTTCTTTAGTTCTCATAGAAAATGTTTTGCCACTTACTTGGTCATATCTTCTAGTTTCTTGAATAACTTCACCGCCTGATTCAATCAATTCAACTTGTCTTTTAAACTCATATTCAATAGCTTTTTGAATGAAAGCAAATGAATTTAAATTTTTCATTTCTGTACGTGTGCCAAACTGCTCTGCACCTTTTTTACGTACAGATAAGTTTACATCACAACGAAGAGAACCCTCATTCATTTTACAATCAGAAATTCCTGTATATAATATAATAGCTCTAAGCTTTTTAAAATATGCTATAGCCTCTTCAGCACTTCGTATATCAGGTTCTGATACAATTTCAATTAAAGGAACCCCACAACGATTGCTATCTATTAAAGTTCCTTTTTCTTTATCATGAATGAGCTTTCCAGCATCTTCTTCAATATGAATACGAGTAATTCCAATTTTTTTAGTACCGTTTTGAGTTTCAATTTCTAAAAAACCGTTCTCACAAAGAGGTTCATCATATTGAGATATTTGATAAGCTTTGGGTAAATCTGGATAAAAATAATTTTTTCTATCTTGCTTTGATATTTCTCGTATTTTGCAATTTGTAGCAAGACCTGCTCTAATAGCATATTCAACAACTTTTTCGTTTAGTACAGGTAATGTTCCAGGCATTCCCATGCATACAGGACATACTTGTGTATTGGGCTCAGCTCCAAAAGTTGTTTTACATCCACAAAAAATCTTTGTTTCAGTATTCAATTCGCAATGGACTTCCAGTCCTATAACCATTTCATACATAATTTTTTCCTTTCTTACTATCTAATCTTACTATCTAAAAAGCATTGGCTATTTGATATAATAACGCTTCACTAAACATATCTCCAATTAATTGCATACCAATTGGCAATCCATCTTTATCTTTGCCACAAGGTATACTAAGAGCAGGTACACCTGCAATATTAATTGGTACTGAATATATATCTCCTAAATACATTTCAAGAGGATTTTTTGTTTTCTGCCCAATTTTATATGCTGTTGTTGGAGCAACTGGTGAAATAATAGCATTACTTTCTTTAAATATTTCATCAAACTCCTGTTTTATTAATGCTCTGACTTCAACAGCTTTTTTATAGTACGCATCATAATAACCAGCACTTAATGTAAATGCACCCAGCATAATTCTACGTTTTACTTCATCTCCAAAACCTTCACTACGAGATTTCTTATAAAGCTCTTCAATATTTTCATATTCACTTGTTCTATAACCATATCTAATTCCATCAAATCGAGAAAGATTAGATGAAGCTTCCGCACTTGAAATTACATAATATGCTGGTAGAGCAAGCTTTAATGACGGCATCGAAACTTCTTTAAGTTTAGCTCCAAGTTTTTCATATTCTTTAGCTGCATCAAGAACTGATTGCTTAACATCATCTTGGATTGCTCCTTCAAAATATTCTTTTGGAATTGCAATCGTAATATCCTTAACACCTTTATCTAAATCTTTTGTAAAATCAGTAGTTGTATGAGCTCTTGATGTTGAATCATATTTATCATGACCTGTAATTGCATTTAAAACCATCGCAGAATCTCTAACCGTATGTGTTAAAGGTCCAATTTGGTCAAAAGATGATGCAAATGCAACAAGCCCATTTCTTGAAACTGCTCCGTAAGTTGGCTTCATTCCAACAACACCACAAAATGAAGCAGGTTGTCTAATTGACCCTCCCGTATCACTTCCTAAAGAAAATGTTGCTAAATCTGCTGCAACTGCCGCTGCTGCACCTCCACTACTTCCACCTGGTACACGTTCTAAATTTACTGGATTTCTAGTAATTTTAAAATGTGAATTTTCATTTGAAGAGCCCATTGCAAATTCATCCATATTTAATTTACCTAAAATTACAGCATTTTTCTGCTTGAGCTTCTCAATAACAAAAGCATCATATTCTGGCACAAAATCTTCGAGCATTTTAGATGCACAAGTAGTCCTAATATCTTTTGTACAAATATTATCTTTTATAGCACAAGGTATTCCAGTAAGAGCAGTTGATTTACCTTTGCTAATTAGTTTATCTGCTTCTTTAGCAGATTTAAGTGCTTCATCTTTTGTAACTAATAAATAAGCTCCAATTTCTTTATCTTTCTTATCAATTTTTTTTAAATATTCTGTTGTTACTTCAACGGATGAAATTTTCTTATTTTTGAGCATTTCGCTCAATTCTGAGACAGTATACATAATTTCTCCAATCTATGTTATTAATAATTCTATTCAATGACTTTTTTTACTAAAATCAATCCATCTTCTTTAGTTTTAGCATTTTTGAGCATATCATCTCGACGATTTGTGTTTGTAACCTTATCTGCTCTAAATACATTTGTAACTTCATTAGTTTTGAGCTTTAGATTGCTTGTATCAGCTTCTTTTAATTGGTTTGCAAATTCAATAATAGATAAAAGGTCTTCTTTCATTTTGTCCTTATTTTCTTCTTTAATAGAAAGCATTGCAAGAGCAGCAACTTTATCTACATCAATATCAATCTGATCATTACTTTTTGCCTTTTTATTTAATGAAAGCTCTTTTTGAGATAACCCTAAATTTAAAATTTCCAATTGCTCTTCATCTACAACATTTGGAGCATTGGTCATAAGGCATGATGCATCTTTTGTTTTAGGGAAAGCAATAACTTCACGAAGTGAGCTTGCTCCTACAAGAATCATTACTAGTCTATCAAGTCCAAATGCAAATCCCGCATGTGGTGGTGTTCCATATCTGAAGGCATCCACCATAAAGCCAAAACGTTCTTTAATTTCTTCATCTGAAAAACCTAAGGCATTGAACATTTTTTCTTGAATTTTAGAATTATGAATTCTAACGCTACCACTTCCTAGCTCTACTCCGTTTAATACAACATCATATGCTTGAGCTCTAACTGCACCTTGGTCTGTTTCTAAAATGTCAATATCTTCTTCATATGGCATAGTAAACGGATGGTGAGCAGCAACAAAACGTCCCTCTTCTTCTGAATATTCAAATTGTGGGAAATCTGTAACAAATAAAATTTTATAGTCGTCTTTTCTTCTTAATTGAAAAATATCAGCTATTTCAAGTCGCAAAATTCCGAGCACTTTTCGTACTAAATCAAGCTTATCAGCACAAAATAAAATGAAATCTCCATTTTTGGCTTCAGTCTTCTCAATAATAGCTTTAATATCTTTTTCACTAAAATATTTGGTTAATATAGAATAAATTTCTCCGTCAGGTCTTAAAGAAATCCAAGCCATTCCTTTTGCTCCAAAAGTTTGAGCAGTTTTAGTCAGTTCGTCAATTTGACTTCTTGTAAAAATATCGCCACCTTTTACGCAAATTGCTCTAACTACTCCTCCATCATCAACCACTTTTCTAAATACTGAAAATTCACAAACTCTCGCAATATCTGTTATATCAATAATTGGTAACTCAAAACGTAGATCTGGCTTATCACTTCCGTACCTATCCATTGCAGTTTGCCAAGTTATACGAGTAAATTTTTCATCAAACTCAACATTCATCGAATGTTTAAAAATATATTTAAACATTTTCTCAAGATGAAGTAATACATCTTCTTGATTTACAAAAGACATTTCCATATCCACTTGAGTAAACTCAGGTTGTCTATCTGCTCTAAGGTCTTCATCTCTAAAACATCTTGCAACTTGATAATACTTATCAATACCCCCAACCATAAGTAATTGCTTAAAAATTTGTGGAGATTGTGGCAGAGCATAAAATTCTCCCGGATGTACACGACTTGGTACAATATAATCTCTTGCTCCTTCTGGTGTAGATTTTGTGAGCATAGGCGTTTCTACGTTAATAAAACCTTCATTATCTAAATAATCTTGTGTAAGTTTTTGAATTTTATGTCTAAATTTTAAATTATTTATCATAGTTTCTCGGCGTATATCCAAAAACCTATATTTTAGGCGTAAGTCTTCTCTTACATCATCATCTAATGAAAACGGTAATGGAGCTGCCTCTGACAATAACGTGCAATCTTCAGCATATAGTTCAACTGTTCCAGTTGCAATTTTAGGATTAATAGTTTCATGATCTCTAAGACGTATTTTTCCACTTACTTGCAACACACTCTGATTTTTTATATTTTCAATTATTTTAAATTTATCTTTTAAAACTTCCAAATCACATACTACTTGTAAAGTACCTTCTCTGTCATGAAGGTCAATAAAAATTATTCCTCCCATATCTCTTTTTGTATTAACCCAGCCACATACTTTGACGCTAGATTTCATATTTGTTTCTCTTAAATTTCCACAATAATGTGTACGTAACATTTGTCCCTCCTAAATATTAATAAAAAAGCACTCGACTTTTGCCGAGCGCATATATTGTTAAAGTCATTATCTAATTATAGAATAATACTATAATATGTCAAGATATTTTATCTTTTAAGCAAGCTAAAGCCAAATTTATCTAATCTTTAGTATTAGATAAATTTATTAAATTCCTCACAAAATGCAGTAAATAGCTCTGCTTCATTTACTTTGCGGATTATTTCACCTTTTTTAAATATGATGCCACAATTTTTGCCACCTGCAATGCCAATATCTGCTTCTCTTGCCTCACCAGGTCCATTTACCGCACATCCCATAACAGCAACTTTCAAATCTTTATTAACATGTTTAGTATATTCTTCGACTTTAGTAACAAGAGCTATCAAATCAACTTCAGTCCTTCCACATGTTGGGCATGAGATAATCTCCACACCAAATTTACGTAGTCCCAGAGATTGTAAAATATATCTTGCACATTCTATTTCATGTATTGGATTATCAGATAGAGATACCCTAATAGTATCTCCAATTCCACGAGATAAAATTGCTCCTAGTCCAACAGATGATTTAATTGTGCCACGATATAATGTACCAGCTTCAGTAATTCCTACATGAAGAGGATATTTATATTCTTTAGAGAATAATTCATATGCTTCTATGCTAAGTGGCACATTAGAGGCCTTTAATGAAACACAAATATCATAAAAATCAAGCTCTTCTAATAATTCAATATGTCGCTTGGCACTAAGTACCATAGATTTTGCAGATACTCCATATTGCTTTAAGAGCTCCTTTTCTATTGAGCCAGAATTTACGCCTATTCTAATAGGTACTTTATATTCTTTTGCCTTTTTAACAACTTCTATAACATTTTCACGTTTACCAATATTTCCCGGATTAATCCTAAGTTTATGTACCCCGTTTTCAATGGCACAAAGAGCAAGCTTATAATCAAAATGAATATCTGCTACAACTGGAATTGAAACATTCGGTATAATCTTTGCCAGAGCTTTTGCAGCTTCCATATCTGGTACAGCAACACGAATAATTTCACACCCTGCATTTTCTAGCTCTAAAATTTGTTGTGTAGTGCTTTCAACATCATTTGTCTTTGTATTACACATTGATTGAATACTTATAGGATTACTACCACCAATATAAACATCTTTAACTTTAATAACTTTTGTCATTAATATACCTCCAAACCTAGGAATTAAAAACTTCTGATTTCTAACTCCTAGCTCATTACTACATCATAATTCTAATTATATCATTATATAAAACAACCACCATTAAAATCATAAGCAAAACAAACCCAACAAAATGGAAAGCTGCTTCTTTTTCTTGATTAAGAGGTTTTCCACGTACGAGCTCAATAAAGGTAAATAAAATACGACCACCATCAAGAGCAGGAAATGGAAGTAAATTTAAAACTGCAAGATTAGCTGAAAGTATAGCAGCAAGTTTTACCATATTCATAATTGCATACATTACACTCTCTTGCACAGATACATCCCAAACTTGTGTCGTCAATTGTGCAACGCCAACAATTCCAGCCATATCTTTAACTGATACTCCACCAGTAATAAGACTCCAAAAACTCATCACAACCTCAGTCAAAAGTTTGCCTGTTTCATTAAAAGCTTGCAAAATGCTTTCACCAAAGCTATATGGTTCACTAATAACTTTACCATAGAAACCTATAAGTCTATTACCATTTTCATCTATTTGAGGAGCAATAGTAACAATTCTTATATTACCAGCTATATCCTTAATAGTGAGCTCATAACTTGGATTATTGTTACCAATAATTTCACTAATTTCAGTTTGAGTAAAAACTTCTACTCCATCTATTGCCAAAATAGTATCCCCAGTCATAACACCAGCTTGCTCAAGAGGAAAATTTTCTACAACATTTTCAATAACAGTCGAATTATAACTATTACCACTATATGTTAAAAATATTACCATTAAAACCCAAGTTAAAACCACATTCATAAATGCTCCTGCAATAAAAATAATCATTCTCTGTCCAGGAGATTTATTTGTTAACGCCTTAGGATTATTAGTATCTTCATTTTCACCCTCCATGGCACAATAACCACCAATAGGTAGAAGTCTAATACTATATAGAGTTTCACCTTTTTTTATACCCCAAAGTTTAGGACCTATTCCAATTGCAAATTCATTAACACCAACGCCACACATTTTTGCTGCAATAAAATGCCCCAGCTCATGCATAACTACAATACTTGCAAAAATTATAATAAGAATAATCGCATATGTCACTATACCACCCCTTCATAACACATTTTTCTTGCCCATTCGTTTAATTCTAAAATATCATTTAAACTTGGATTATTAATTACTATATGTTTATCCAATACTTTATTAATAAGTTTTGGAATGTCTAAAAATTTAATTTTACTATCTAAAAATAATGAAACTGCTACTTCATTTGCTGCATTTAAAACAAGTGGAGCTGTCCCACCTTCCCGTAAAACATAATAAGCTAGCTCTAAACTTGGAAATAGTTCTGTATTTGGTGCATTAAAATTAAGCGCAAAAGTTTTTTTAAAATCTATAGGTTTAATAACAGAGCAATTAACTCTCTTTGGAAAATTTATGGCATAACTAATTGGATGACGCATATCAGGTATACCCATTTGCGCTATCACAGAACCATCTATAAATTCCACCATCGAATGTATTATACTTTCTTTATGAATAACTACTTCAATATTTTCTGGCATTACATCAAATAAAAATCTTGCTTCAATTACTTCAAGAGCTTTATTCATAAGTGTTGCACTATCAATACTTATTTTTTTGCCCATACGCCAATTGGGATGATTAAGAGCTTGCTCAATAGTCACAGTTTCAAGCTGTTTAGCATTAAAATCTCTAAAAGGACCGCCTGATGCAGTTAAAATTAATTTATTAACTTCATTTTTTCTACCAGCTTGTAAACATTCAAAAATAGCACCATGTTCACTATCAATAGGGATAATGCTAACTCCTAATTGCTTTGCCATCCCCATAACTAATTCACCTGCACATACAAGTGTTTCTTTATTTGCAAGAGCAATATTAATCCCATTTTTAATTGCTTTAATGGTTGGTAAAAGTCCAATCATACCTACAACTGCAGTAATTAAAAGCTCTGCTCCAGATTCTGAAGCAACATAAATCAATCCTTCTAAACCAGTACATACTTTTGTTGAAATTTTTTTTTCTTTAAGACGTTTTTCGAGCTGTAAAGCTCGAGTTTCATCCATTACACATACTATTTTAGGAGAAAATTCTAAAATTTGTTTTTCTAAAAGTTCAATTTGCACATTAGTTGAAAACGCTGTAACTTCTATATTTTTTAGAGCTCTAATCACATCTAGTGATTGTGTTCCAATAGAGCCAGTTGACCCTAAAATCGCAACTTTTTTCATTTTTTACCCCCCATATCAATTTAACATGTATCCTATCAAATATATAAATGGCGTAGTTAAAAGCACACTATCAAATCTATCAAGTACACCGCCATGACCTGGAAAAATCTTACCAAAATCTTTAGCTCCTGCAAATCTTTTTATACTTGAAGCCACTAAATCTCCAAGTTGAGATAATACTGCAGCAATACATGATGATAAAACAATAATAAAAATTTCTGTCATTGAAAATGCAACATAACCAATACTATTCATTATAAAACAATATATTAATGCCATTAAACTAGCTCCTATAACACCTCCTATAGCACCTTCAACAGTTTTTTTAGGGCTAAGTTGCGGAGCTAATTTTATTTTACCAAAAGCTCTCCCAACAAAATATGCACAGGTATCACTTCCCCAAGTACAAACAAATAGTAAGATTACCCAAAACAATCCATTAGTAAGATTTCTAATACAAATAATAAGTCCAAATAACAATCCAATATAAATTACTCCAAAAATAGTAGCAGCAATATCAGTAATTGTATATTTAGGATAAGTAAGCACGCCATAAATAAGAACTGATAATAAAACTAGGGATATATATACTTGATAATACTCTATAAAAAACGAGAAAAAAGCAAAAAATCCAGTGATTAACAAAAATCCTAATAAATTCATTGGTTTATAAATAGAAGAAACTGCTTTAAAATATTCCATAATAGCAATTGCTCCTATTACAATTCCAACCATTTGCATAATAAAACTTCCACTAATTAAAATCCATAGTACAAAAGGAATTCCAATAATTCCAGTGAGTATTCTAACAAGCATATATATCCCTTCTCTCTAAACAGTTTTTCCAAATCTTCTTTTTCTCTTGGCATAGTCTAAAAGAGCTATATCAAAATCTGCAGTAGTGAAATCAGGCCACAATTTGTCTGTAAAATAAAATTCACTATATGCAAGTTGCCAAGGCAAAAAATTACTTGTTCTAAGTTCACCGCTTGTTCTTATCAAAAAATCTGGATCTGGTATTCCATTTGTATCCAAAAATTGCTCCAATAAGTCTTCAGTAATCTCAGTATTTATATCTTCTTCAATTATTTTTGAAATAGCTCTAACTATTTCATCTCGGCCACCATAATTAATGGCAAAAACTACACATAAACTCTTTTTATCTTTTGTAAGTTTTTCCAGTTTTTCAATTTTTGTGATAATGCTATTAGATAAACCTTCTTTTTTTCCAATGACTTTTACTCTCAAATCACGTCTTTTAGATTTTTTTATAGCATCATCTAAATAATTTTCAAGTAATGACATAATCCCTTCAATTTCTTCTTTAGGACGATTCCAATTCTCAGTTGAAAAAGTATACGCTGTTACATATTCTATTCCCAGCGTATTTGCATATTCGACAATATTTTGCAAAGCTTCACTTCCCGCTTTATGACCAGCATTACGAGGCAATTTTCTAGCTTTTGCCCATCGACCGTTTCCATCCATAATAAAAGCAACATGTTTTGGTATGTCTTTCATTAAAACCTCCTACAAAACTAAACTGATAAAACCTCGGAACTTTTTTGCTCAATTAATTTATCAATTTCTCCAACAAACTTATCCGTAAGTTTTTGAATATTATTTTCACTAGTTGTAAGTTCATCTTCTGTAATTTCATTAGCTTTCTGTTGTTTTTTAAAGGCATCCATTGCTTCACGTCTAATATTTCTAATAGCTACTTTTGCATTCTCACCTTTTTTCTTAATTTCTTTAGTGAGCTCTTTACGTCTTTCCTCTGTAAGATCTGGAAATACAAGTCTAATTACTTTCCCGTCATTAGATGGATTAATACCAATATCCGATTCATTAATAGCTTTTTCAATAGATTTAAGCAAAGAGCTATCCCAAGGTTGTATTTGTAAAATTCTAGCCTCAGGTACAACAATATTTCCTACTTGTTTAAGTGGAGTCGGAACGCCATAATAATCAACTACAATTTTATCCAAAACATTTGGATTTGCACGACCAGCTCTAATAGTATTAAATTCCTCTTTCAATGAAACAATTGATTTTTCCATTTTTTCTTCAAACTTTTTCATGTTTTTTTCTCCTTAATAATATTAAATAGTAATCTTTGTACCTATATTTTCACCATTTGCCACTCTTATTATTCCGTTTTCTTCATTTAAATCAAATATTATCATCGGCAGGTTATTTTCTTTACAAAGAACAAGGGAAGTTAAATCTACAAGACGTAAATTTTTAGAAATAATTTCATCACAAGAAATCTTTTCAAATTTTTTTGCTTGCTTATTAATTTTTGGATCACTATCATACACGCCATCTATATTTTTAGCAAATAACAATGCATCAGCTCCTATTTCACAGCCTTTAAGAGCAGCTCCTGAATCAGTTGAAAAATATGGATGACCTGTGCCACCCGCAAAAAATACAATTTTTTTATTTCTAAGATATTCCATTGCTTTATCTTTATTAAAAACTTCTGTCATAGTTCCAACTGAAAAAGGAGTCATAATTACACTAGAAATACCATGTGTTCTAGTAAAATCAGATACATATAATGCATTCATAACGGTTGCAAGCATTCCGACTTGATCAGCTTTTGTTCTATCCATATTGCCAGATGTGCGTCCACGCCAAAAATTTCCTCCCCCAATAACTACACTTACATAAAATCCATCATTTACCAGTTTTACGAGCTGTTTAATAACGCCAGAAATAATTTCATTATCAAAACCTGTTCCTTTTTCGCCTGCTAATGCCTCTCCACTTAACTTAACCAAAATATTCTTATAAATTTGCATTTTTCACACCGCTCCATTTATTTAAAAAAAATAGAGGACAAAAATCCTCTATTTTTAATGCTAATTTTGTAACTGCTTGGCAACTTCTTCAGCAAAATTCTCTTCTTTTTTTTCTATACCTTCGCCAGTTTCAAAACGAATAAAAGATTTAATCGCTTTTTCAGAGCCAAGTTCGCTTTTTACATATTTACCAACGGTAACATCTGGGTCTTTAACATAATCTTGCTCTAATAGACAAATTGATTTCAGTTGCTTATTAAGACGACCTATAATCATTTTTTCTATTATATTATCAGGCTTCTCAGGATTTTCGTTTTTAGCCTGAGTCATAAGAATGTCACGTTCTTTAGCTTTAGCTTCTTCAGATACTTCATCCATAGAAATATATTCAGGATTTACTGCAGCAATTTGCATTGCAACATTTTTTCCAACTTCCAAAGCTTTATCGTTAGTGCTATCAAGTTCAACAAGCACAACAATTTTGCCACCACCATGAGTATAAGAAGCAATTAACCCATCAGTTGTCATTTTAACTAAACGACGAATTGAAAGATTTTCTCCTATTACAGATATTTTTTCTGTTAGAACTTCTTCAACAGTTTTAGATGGTTCGCTGGCAAATGGAAGTGCTTTTAATTCTTCAATAGTAGCTACATTATTATTTAAAACCATATTAGCCACTTCTGTTACAAAATTTACAAATTTTTCATTTTTTGCAACAAAGTCAGTTTCAGAATTAACTTCAACAATTGCCGCAGACTTCATATCAGCAGAAACTGCAGCTTTAACAAGACCTTCTGCAGCAATTCTGCCAGCTTTTTTAGCAGCTTTTGCAAGGCCTTTTTCTCTTAATACGTCAATAGCTTTTGATATATCACCCTCAACTTCAACTAGAACAGCCTTACAATCGCTCATTCCAGCTCCTGTTCTTTCACGTAGTTCTTTAATCATTGCAGCTGTAATTGCCATGTTATTTACTCCTCCACACTAACTGAATTTTCAAAAGTCAATTCTTCATCAATACTTTCTTGTTCTTTTACTTCTCCAGCATCAAAAATTTCACCTTGGTTTGCTTCTATGATTGCATCAGCAAGTTTTGCAGTAATAAGTTTAACTGCTCTTATTGCATCATCATTTCCTGGAATAGGAAAATCTATTTCATCTGGGTCACAATTTGTATCAACAATAGAAAATACTGGAATACCAAGAATATGAGCTTCTTGAATAGCTATAGTTTCTTTTCTAGGGTCAATTATAAAAAGTGCATCTGGTACACCTTTCATGTCTTTAATACCGCCTAGATTATTTTCAAGCTTAACCATTTCTTTTTTTAATTCTATTACTTCTTTTTTAGGAAGAAGATCAAATGTTCCATCCTCTTGCATAGTTTCAAGTCTTTTAAGTCTTTCAACTCTACTTCTAATAGTTTGGAAATTTGTCAGCATACCACCAAGCCATCTGTGATTAATATAATACATTCCACAACGTTGCGCTTCTGCTTTAATAGAATCTTGAGCTTGTTTTTTTGTACCAACAAATAAAACTTTTCCACCATCTGTTGCAATATCTTTCATTGCATAAAAAGCTTCGTCCATTTTCTTTGCTGTTTTTTGAAGGTCAATGATATAAATACCATTTCTCTCGGTAAATATATATTCCTTCATCTTAGGATTCCATCTTCTTGTTTGGTGCCCAAAATGTACACCCGCTTCTAATAATTGCTTCATTGAAATAACGCTCATTTTTTTCCTCCTTAGGTTATACCTCCGCATACAAAAAAAATATATATTATATTCCACCCAATTTAGGTATGTGCATGCGTGTGTTCTAATTGCGTGCTAAATATAGCACAAATTTAAAAATATAACAAGACTATTTATAAATTTTTTTAATTAATTCCATAATATAGAATAATTTACATATGGCTCTTAAATACTACTAAATTATTGTTGCATAAGCAATTCATCTCCCCGCCTATAGAGATAGGAGTATTCTTGCTATTTTTAGATAAATATTATTCAACTATTATAGAACTAATTACTACAGGTTCTAATGGTTTATCCGCACCATCTGTTTTATTATCTGCTATTTTATCAACAATATCCATTCCTTCAATAACTTTTCCAAACGCTGCATAGTTTCCATCTAAAAAATCAGAATCTGCATCTGTGATAAAAAATTGTGAACTTGCAGAATTTGGGTTATTTGAGCGAGCCATTGATATAACGCCTCTTTGGTGATTTAAATTATTTTCTACTCCATTTGATTTAAATTCGCCTTTAATATTATTTCCAGATCCACCCATTCCAGTTCCATCAGGGCATCCGCCTTGTATCATAAAGCCTTTAATTATTCTATGAAAAGTAAGTCCATCATAGAAATTGTGATTTACTAACTCCAAAAAATTTTCAACTGTTTTAGGTGCAATTTCAGGATAGAGCTCTAATTTAATTACATCCCCATTTGCCATAGTCATTTTTACAACTGGATTTTTCATTTTTTTTATCTCCTAAATATTATTTTATGCATTTTGTGAACTACCCCCACTTGTAGAAGTGTGGGCTTCTTGCGTAAGCCGAATCAATGTTCAGTAATTTAGCAAGCTCTACGGGTCGTCCCGACCCTGAACTATAAACTGATTATATTATATTTAGTCTATACAGTCAAGAAATTTTTACCAATTCATCTCGCCACCTATAGAGGAGGACACTGAAAAACTAAAGTTAAGTAGTCCTACATCGTTTCCCAATCGTCCTTCCGGTAGCTAACGCCACCTCCTCTGAACCCTTCCGTCAGCTTGCGTTGCCTCATTTTAATAGAAGAAAGCACCAAAGGTGCAGGTTGGTTTAGGGTGAGAATTTCTTGATATCAAAAGACTTTTTCAGTAGCTTCCTATAGAGGTGGGAGAATTCTTGCTAAATGCATGTTAAAAATGCCACATAAGCCTTTTTCATTTCATATAAATCTACTTTGCTAGTAATTTCCCATGGAGCATGCATGCTATGCACTGGAACCCCACAATCTATTACATCCATTCCATATTTAGCTAAAATATGGGCAATTGTGCCACCTCCACCAAGGTCAATTTTACCAAGTTCGCCTGTTTGCCAAAAAACTTTATTTTCATCCATAATTTTTCTAAGTTGAGCTACATATTCTGCATTTGCTTCACTAGATCCTGCTTTTCCTCTTGAACCTGTATATTTCATAAATACTACACCTTTTCCAAAGCATGGAGCATTATGTGTTTCTAACACAGATGGAAAATTAGGATCCACTCCAGCAGTAACATCAGATGATAACATTTTAGAATTTGCTAATGCTCTTCTAACTTTGATATCAGAAAAACTATCAACTAAATTTACTATTTCTGCTACAGTATTTTCAAAGAAATTTGAATTCATTCCAGACGCACCATAACTTCCAATTTCTTCTTTATCTACAAGTACACAACAAGTTGTTTTAGTTGGAGCTTCTACATCTAAAAAAGCTTCAAATGATGCATATGAACAAACTCTATCATCTTGACCATATCCAATTATCATGCTTTTATCAAGACCATAATCACGAGCTCTACCTGCTGGCACCAATTGAATTTCTGATGATACTAAATCTTCTTCAGTAATGTCATATTTACTATTTAATATTGTTAATACATTTTCTTTAACTTTATCTTTAAGTTTTTCGTCATCACTCTCAATTTCAAATGTCCCAGCACAAATATTTAAATCTTCACCTGAGATAGCATCTTTAAGCTTTTTTTCTAGTTGCTCACTAGATAAATGAATGAGCAAATCAGATATTCCCAATACAGGGTCTGCTTCATCCTCACCAATTACAACTTTCACAACTTCTCCATTTTTTTTTTGCAATTACACCATGCATTGCAAGAGGTAAACTTACCCATTGATACTTTTTAACACCACCATAATAATGAGTTTTAAACATTGCAAAATTGGAATCTTCATACAAAGGATTAGGTTTAAAATCAAGACGAGGTGAATCTAAATGTGCTCCAAGTAAATTCATACCTTCTGTGATATTTTGAGTTCCAATACAAAAAAGTAATAAGGTTTTATTCATATAATTAGCATATACTTTATCGCCCGCTTTTAAAGGTGTTTGAGCTACAATAAAATTATTAAGATTTTTATAGCCTTTTTGCTCTGCCAAATTTACAAAACTTTCTACACATTCTCTTTCAGTTTTATTATCAGAAATAAATTTTCTATATCTTTCTCCATACTCCATCATCTTAGTTTTGTCATTCTCTGAGTATGTCGTATAAGCATACTTATATTCTTTTTTCAGCATAAAATCATCCTCCTTGTATCAATTCCTAAGTGAACTACCCCCACTTATAGAAGTATGGGCTTCTTGCGTAAGCCGAACCAATGTTCAGTAATTTAGCAAGCTCTACGGGTCGTCCCGACCCTGCACTATAAACTGATTATATTATATTTAGTCTATACAGTCAAGAAATTTTTACCAATTCATCTCGCCACCTATAGAGATGGAAGAATTCTTGCTAAGTGTAATTAAATCTATTATTTATTTATCAATTTAAGTCTAACCATTAATTACCAAATTAATACGCTTTTACAAAATTAATTTTTACCATGAGAAATAATATTTGACATCGACCTCATAACAACTGAATGTTGCGTAGCCATGGTAATAGCTGCAAATATACTATTATATGTGTTAATCGTTGAGTTAGAATGACTTATAATAACTAACATTGCCGAATGAATAAATCTTTGTTTTTTAGTAAATTTTGAAGATCTGTATGCATTTTGTTTCGCCAAAAATTTATCTACTTTAATAAAATCATCAATTATATCCTTCAAATTTATGTTCATCATTGCCAATGTACCAAGAGATGGTAATTCATAATTTGTCCCATAAACATATCCTTTTGATTTCAATGCATCATAGAGCTTTATTACTCTTGTACATTTATTCGCCCAATTGTACAGAGCAAGTACATGACTCAATGTTTGAACTGGATCTCCAGATGCAAATTTTTTCTTTAATATTAAATAATATTCTTCCGCATCTAGTATCATTTTTAAATTTTGCTTATCTGATAATGACATCAACAAAGCAAATATTATATCTGAACTTGATGTCAATATTTTATGAGCACTTTCCATAATTTTATAAATCTCTTTTGCTCGTTGAGAAATATAAACAAAATTCTCTTCATCGACTAGTTCTATCATAATCAATGCATCAATAGCGATATAAGTCGAATCTACAAAATTAAGTTTTAATTGATTATACAATTTAATAGCCTTATTTATTGCTCCTTCAGCATCATCATATGTGGATAATATAGAAATTATTATTGGTCTTATTTCTGTATCAAAGTCATAAAAACGGTCAACATACTTATCTAAAAGTAGTGTACATTCAGTTAGTTTGTCCGTATCTACCATTTTATCTTTGTTTAAAAAAATACTTGCACAAACAGGATAAATAAAATGGCTTGCCCCAGTAAAAAATTTTTCAATAATATCTCTAGCTGTCATAAATTTTGTACATATAATATTTAAGTCCAATTGATTTTCCCTCCTGAAAAACTAATACATTATTTATTAAATATAAAATACTTATAATATTAAATGCTCACTTTCTAATATTATTACTATTTGATATAAGTTGCCACAAAACTGTAATATTAATGAAAATGAGGACTTATTCGTCCCCATTCCCATTCTCTTCGTTTTTTTCTAAAGGCTCTATAACGATACGTATAGCATTAATTCGATTATTGTAAGTTTCTACTACTATAAATGTTATATTTTCACTTTGCACTATTTCACCGTCATGTGGAAATCTATCTAATAAACCAATAAGATATCCTCCAACAGAATCATACTCACTGGATTCTATATTTAGATTTAATTTATCATTAAAATCCGAAATTCTAAAACTTCCATCAATTAAATATTCATTTTCCCCCAGTTGTTGGAAATTTTCGCTGATTGTATCATATTCATCTTCAATTTCACCTACAATTTCTTCTAATAAATCTTCAAGCGTTAAAAGTCCTGATGTTCCTCCATATTCATCAACTACAAATGCCATAACTGTTTTTTTCATACGAAGTTCTTTTAAAAGTTCTGCTGTACGTTTGAATTCATGGATAAAATATGGCTCACGTAAAATTGATTCAAGTTTAAATTCATCGGGTTCAATAGTTTTAAGTAATAAGTCTTTTACATATACCATTCCTACAATATTGTCATGAGATTCTTCAAAGACAGGCATCCTAGAAAATTGAAATTCTTTATATAATGCAATTATATCATCATATGTAGCAGTTATATCTACAGCTATCATATCTGTTCTTGGAACCATAATATCTTTTGCAAAAGAATCTCCAAAGTCAAACACATTGTTAATCATTTCTTTTTCAACTTCTTCAATAACCCCCTCTTCATGACTAACTGTTAAAATAGTGCGTAGCTTTTCCTCTGTAATAAATGCTTTTGAACCATCCGCAGTTCCCCCAAGTAATTTATTTAAAAGAGTTGAAATAAAGAGCAGTACTCTTACAATAGGTGAACAAACTGTAACAACTAGAGAAATAATAGGCGCTACAATTACTGCAATTTTTTGTGGATTTTGTGTTGCGGTAGATTTGGGTGTTATTTCTCCAAAAATAAGTACTAAAAAAGTCATAACACCAGTAGCAATACCAGGACCCGCACTACCAAAGGCTTTTGTTGCAACTACTGTTGACAATGAAGAAGCTCCAATATTTACTAAGTTATTTCCTACCAATATAGAACCCAAAAGTTTTTGAGGTTCATTTATTAATTTTTCAACTAATTTTGCACCCTTGATATTTTGTGAAACCATATGTCGTGCATCTAATTTACTTATTGCCATCAGTGCTGTTTCAGACATTGAAAAAAATGCAGAACCTGCTATAAGTGCCACAATAATACCTATTTGCATCCATGCCTGAGCATCTAAAGGTGTTATTGTTAAACCTTCAAACATTTTCATTTTAAAACCTCCTACGTAAGACTTAATTTTTTTAAATTTAGTGTTAGAAATAAATAATTTCCTATTATTAGTATACGCAAAAACTTAAAAGTTTATTAAGGTTTATTTTTAACATGTCGATATACATACTATAAAATAAGGAGATGACGCAATGATAGAAAATATTACTAATTCACCAATCATACAATACAATTACTTTTCTATTGGGCAAAAAACACACCCTCAAGAATCTATAGATTATACTCAAACTATAACAACTTTAGTAGATACATCTAATATATACAGTGAAAAAGATTTTAATAGTACAAATAGTATAGATGATAAAATAAAAGTTTTTGATGAAAAACAAATAGAACAACTTGCAAAAGATGGGTTAAATGTTGAAGATATACCGCTTAACGAATATAAATCTCTTATTAGTGATGATGATAATGAAGAAATGGTTGAAGATAAAGCTCTGCGAGATAAAATTAAAAGACTTAAAGAACATACTGATGGAATGTATAAAACTGCAATGAATGATAACATAGTTACAATAAATAGTTTATATATTGGAAGTTTTAGTATGGCTAAAAATAATACATCAAATGACTTTACTAAGTTAGATGCTACTACTGTCTTAGGCTTAAATAATTTACCAATAACATCTGGTAACACTTGGGCAGCACAAAAACTAATGAATATAGGAGAAGATGTATCTCCATCAAATATTTCAAAAATGCAAAATATATATAATGCAATTGAATCTATGGAACTTCCTGCTGATGACGATGAACTTTCAGCCCTAGAGCAAGCAACAAAAACTATTATTGAAGAAGAAAAAGTTATGTATACAGAAAAAGATATGCAAGATATTGTGGATACAATAACAAAAATTGATGAGCTTGATATAGATAAAATGGTTGCTCAGGATGAGCCAATAACTATAAATAAAATTAAAGAATCTTTATATAAAAATACACAAAAGGCACTTGGCGAAGTTAAAACTGAAAATGCTACTACTTTAACTGAAATGATAGATCCTCCTTCTAAAAACGTCGATAAAATTGAAAGTGTTGTAGATATTAAACAACCACAACATAAAGATATCAAGGAAAAAGTTAAAGAAATCAAAGAGCAAATTGATTTAATCAGGGCAAATTTAACTGTTCAAGCTGCAAGAAATATAAGTCAAAAAATGCCATTAGAAAGTACTGAACTATCCAAAATAGCTTTAGAGCTCACTGCACATCGTGAAAAGCAAATTGAAACAGCTTTGGAAAATATAAATTTAGAAGCTACAGATGAAAATAAACAGACATTAGAAAATGTACTTAGTACAGTTACTAGAATGAAATATAACAAAGAAGCTTCATTAGTTATACAAACAAGCACATTTGAAACAGCAACTTTAAGTGAGTTTGATAAAAATTTAAAAACTGCTTCGAGCAATAAGATAATTGATTTTAATGAAATTATTCAAAAATATTCAGAACAAGAATTAACTCCAGAAACTCGTTTTGGAGAAAATATATTAAAGGTACAGAGCCAAATTAAAGCTGTTTTACGTATTAACCATTTGCCAACCACAGATTTAAGTATTCAGGCAGCTACAGCTTTAATTGTAAATGGAGAAGAAATTACTAAACAAAACTTAGAGCAAACTATGGAAATAGCAAATAAAATGAATACTTTCTTAGATGAAATGACACCAAATGCAGTGGCTAATATGATTAAAGAAGGTATAAATCCATATTATCAAACTATAGATGATGCATTAAATTTTATATCTGATAAAAATTTACCTAATTTACAAAAAAGCATTGCTGAAGCTATAGTTGCTTTAGAAGAAAAAGGAGAAATTAATCAAGCTCAAAAGCAAGAGCTCATAGGTTTATACCAAATATTAAATTCTGTTTCAAAAAATAAAGAAAAAGTCATAGGATATTTACAAAAAAATAATCTTCCACTTACTGTAAATAGATTGCAAGAAGCAGTTAAATATGTAATTCCATCTGAAAATATCCAAAAATATGGTGGTATTGCTAATATTGATGCCAAAATTGATGATTTATTTGGAGAAATAGATGGCTATAAAATAGAAGGAGACACTGCTAAGCAAAAAATTGAAACAGCTCATGAAGAAAATAAAAAATTACTTGATGCTCTTAAAATAGTTGAAAATAGCAAATTATCTCAAAATACATCTCAACCCGATATAGCTACAAAAATTGGAAGTATGATTTATCCATTTGTTAAATCGGCTGTGAAAAAAGAGCTCGGAAAGTTTAGCAAAATAGATACGTTACCAGATAGCTTTAAGGAGAAAATGGAAGTTGCAAAAAATGCACCACCAGAAACTATTAACGCTCTTAGTGAAAAAAATATTCCTATTACAATAAATAATATTTATCTTATGCAAAAGTATATTGACAGCCCAGAAACATTTGGCGAACTTTTACAACAAGAAATAGAAAAAATGCAAGAAAGATTGCAAATAGAAGAATTTTTTCCAGAAACATTTAAAAATCTTGAAGAAGAATTTCAAGATGCAATAGATAAATCTCAAGAAGACAAAGAAAATGCAATGATGCAAGGAGATACCATCACATATAAAGAAAATAAGCAAATTGAAGAAATGACTTCATTTTTAAAGAAAACTAATGGAACAGATGGAATGTATCAAATTCCATTTATTATAGGTGGTGAAGCAAAACTTGTAAATCTATATGTACATGACGGATCAGGTTCAAATTCAGTTGAAAAAGATGAGCTCCAAGCAGTCATAAGCTATGATACAAAACATCTTGGCACAATAGTTGCTAATCTAAAAATTACCAAAGATGCTCTTAAATATGAAATATCCGCTAAAACAGATGATTTAACTAAAAAATTACAAAATAAAGATAATGAATTAGGCAAACTGATTGAGGCTATTGGATATAAAGTTAAAGAAGCTATTTATCTAGATCAGCAAAATTATACTAGTGAAAAAGAGCAGCATACAATGCAGGCTAAACTTAATGATAGTATATTTGAAGAAGTTGTCTAAGAGGTGCTGTATGAACGATGATATTTTAGAACTTATAAAACAATTTATTATTTATTTTGAGCAAATTGATGGTGAGGTAAAAAATGATAACAGTAGCACAAGTAGCACAAGCGAATGAATTAGAACTAATATGTTTGACATATGATATTTTTTTGGAAAATATAGAACTTGCAATTAGTAATTTATCTGATACTAAGAAATACAAGGCAATTGCAAGAAAAGTTTTACTCGTTTTAATTAATAATTTGGATATGCAACACGAATTGTCACATGATTTATTTGACTTATATATATATGTACAAAGACTAATAATTGAAAATAAATTTGAAGATGCAAAGGAAATAATTACCAGTATTAAAGAAGGCTACGAAGGTCTTAAAGCAAAAGGATTTACTACTCAAAAGACTGTTTCAAATACACAAGATATTTATGCAGGAATGACTTATGGAAAAAATTCTATAAATGAAGTTATTCTTGGAAATAATAATAGAGGATTTACTATTTAATATAAAGGAGAGTTTAACATGAAAATTAACTATAATATACCAGCTTTAAATATTGTTAATATTTTAAGCAAAAATAATCTCACACTGACTAGCTCAATGGAAAAACTTTCATCTGGTCTTAAGATAGGCAAATCAAAAGATGACCCAGCAGGAATGGCTATTTCGCTTAAAATGAGAGCTCAAATAGATTCATTAGAGCAAGCCAATAAAAATAGTACCGATGCTATTGCTCTAATTCAAACTGCAGAAGGTGCTCTTGACTCTTCTCATGCAATTACAAAGCGTATGCGAGAACTTGCAATTCAATCAGGAAATGATACTCTCACAGATTTAGATAGAGAAAAAATACAAACCGAAGTTGATGAGCTGATAAAGGAATTAGATAGAATATCAAGCGATACTGAATTTAATCAGCATAGAGTTTTATCAGGTGAAAATAATCTTAAAGATAGCGGATTTAATATAACCCAAACAACTATGGATGGCGGTCTTCAAGCACAGTATGAGCTCGAATTAGGCACAGTTATATCAAACGATTATTTAGACATTGATGGAGTCTCATTTATATTTTATGATAGTGCTGCTGGAGACCCTAATCCAGAAATATATGGTGCAAAAGGGCTTGATTTAAGCGGTGATTGGAAAAAAGATTTAGCAGCTGCAGGACTACCAAATTTTGATGTTGATCCTACAAAAGAACCTTTATTAATTACTGCAAAAGAAGCAGGACGCACTGGTAATGTGGATCCAACATTCTTTATGATAACTAGTAGTTTAGATACAACTCTTACACAAGTAACATTAGGAATGGATGATTCCGAATATGCTGAATATGAAGTGATAATTCCAGAAACATTACCATATGAAGCAGGTTCAGGTTTTACAATTGATGGAACAGTGTTTGAATTTTATGACCCTGCTCAAACTGAAACAGGTGATTATGAGGGTACAGGTGTTGGAATTCCAATTTATCAATATACAAAAGGAACCCCACCAATTGTTGATACTGCTCTTCAAACAACAACAACTGAGCTAACGCAAATACTTAACGCTCAAAGCTTCGATAATTTCCATTTGGACACTACTACGACTGGTGCAATTGGTGACCCTTTTATCTTACGTTCAAATGTAGCTGGTGTAGCTGGTAACTATTTAGCAGGTTATGATGGAGGGACTACTGCAAGTAAACTTACTATCCAAACTGGATCAGAAGCAAACCAGCTTACAAAAATGGAAATAGCTACAGCTACTACAGATGCACTAGGTCTTACAAGTAAAACATCTTTATATGGATTTACAGATTATATTGTATTAGAAGATAATGCAACGACTTCTGAATATAATGAGGCAAGATATGGAATTTCACTTTTAACTGTAGAGGATGCTTCATTTGCATTAGGTGCCATTGATAAAGCAGTTGGGATTATTTCATCTCAAAGAGCATACCTTGGGTCCAATCAAAATAGACTTGAATATACAGTTAAAAATTTAGATATATCTTCTGAAAATTTATCTAGTGCAATGTCTAGAATTCGTGATGTTGATATGGCAAAAGAAATGGCTCTTTATACAAAAGATAATATCTTAAATCAAGCTGCTACTTCAATGCTTGCTCAAGCAAATCAACGACCACAACAAGTCTTTCAACTTCTTCAAGGATAATTGTATTAATTTTTAATTTTTCGGTAATACTTCCTTTATAGTTTTAAATTTCATAAGGAGGGAGTTTATGCGAAAAAAAAAATTAATGGCTATCAAAAAACAAGAAGAAATAAAATTAAAACAACAAGTTGGAGAAGTTCAATATAATCTTGCAACAACTCTTCATAAATTTGAAAATACTACTGAACCAGCACTGTTAGATTACTATACCTATTCATATAAAGCAGATCAAATTAAACACGGTTATTTGCTTAATCAATTAAAACAATTATACTATAACTAAAAAAATGCTATACTAAATAATTAATTAATTTGGTATAGCATTTTTTTATAACCTATGATATAATTAATCGTACATATTTATGTAACATTTTATAAAGGAGATGTTTATTTAATGGAAATATTCAAAGATTTTTCTAAATTTGGCTTAAGTAATTTACAGGATTTAAATTTAAATATTCAAATAAAAGAGAAAAGTCCATCATCTGTTGCACCTGAACTTACATTAAAAGATATAATTTATCAAAAAAAAGTTAAATGTCATATTTGTAATCAAATTTTTAATTCAAGTGCAATCAAGTTAGGTAAAAATCAAATTCAAAAAGTAGATGATGATTTACGTACTCATTATAGCATTGTGGATACAATAAGGTATGATGTACTTAGCTGCCCATGTGGATATACTGCTTTAACAAACACGTTTACAACGCCGTTGCCTTCACAACGTGCTACAATTCGTGAAAAAATTTGTACTAATTATAAAGCTATGCCTATTGAAGAAATTAGAAGTACTCAATATACTTTAGATTTGTATCAACTTGCTCTTGCTACATGTTTAATTAAACAAGGTAAAAATATTGAAAAAGCAATAATTTGTCTTAGAATATCTTGGCTATATCATGACTTAAAAAATGATAAATTAGAACTTGAATTTATTAAAAATGCATATGAATGTTTTAAACTTTCTCTTGATATAGATACATATCCAACTTTAGGATATGATTTTCATCGTGCAGTATATATTACATCTATATTGGCATACAAACTTGGAGATTATGAGACAGCACTACGCTTTTGTAGTTCAATAATCACAGATAGCAGTTTAAATTCCAAAATTAAAGATAGAATATTAATTCTTAAATCTAATATTAATGAAAAAATAAAATCTAAGAAATAACTATTATTATAAAGTTGGGAGGTAATGATGAAAGTTATACCGATATATTTATTTTTATTGTTATTATTGCCTTCTTTGATTTTTGCTGATAATAACATGTCTTATGGTAAAATATTGACATCAAATTTTGGAATAACAAATGCTCAATATGCTATAATGCAAAATGGAAAAATAATTTTATCTAATATTTCAGGAGAAAATTATGGCTATTTATTTGATGTGAATACATTATTCCCAATTGCCTCTATAAGTAAAATGTATACAACAGCTTCTATTATGCTTTTGGTCGATAGAAATCAAATTATATTAGATGCGCCAATTACAAAATATATCCCTGACTTTCAAATGAGAGATACTCGTTATAAGGATATTACTGTACGAATGTTACTTAATCATTCATCTGGACTTCTTGGAGGTTCAGTCTCAAATTCACTTTTATATGGTGAAAGTTCCCCTCAAGTAATGGATGAGTTATTAGATAGACTTAGTTTAGAAAGATTAAAAGCTGATCCTGGAAAATTCTCAGTATATTGTAATGACGGATATGCTTTACTTGAACTTTTAATTGAAAATATTACCAACATGTCATTTACAGAATTTTTGTATATTAATTTTTTTGAACCCCTAGAGCTTTTACATACAAAAACAACAGCGCAAGATTTATCTAATATTAATGTTGTTAAAGCTGATAAGGGATTATATAAAGGTAAAATGTCACTCTATGTAGAAGAAATTTTCAATTATATTGGTGTTGGAGGAGTGCTTGCAAGTGCTCAAGATGTGTGTAAATTTATGAATGTATTTATTGATGAGGGAATTTTAAGTAGGCATTCAATTGAAACAACAAAATATCCTGAATATTTGCGCGGAATATGGCATAATGACCCCAATAGCAATGTGGCATTTGGACTTGGATGGGACAACGTTAATTTGGATCCATTTTATGATCAAGGACTACAAATACTTGTGAAAAATGGTGATCTACTTGGCTCACATAGCACAGTTTTAGTTGCTCCAGAGATTGATACCATAATATGTGTTTTAACAACAGGGGGTAATAGTTTATATACACAAATTGTTGCTACACAAATGCTAGTGGACATGCTTAGTCAAAAAGGACAAGAATTTGATATAAAAACAATTAGTAATAATACATCATTCCCAATAAAAATATGCCCTGAAATGCCAGCTGAATTAATGCTCTTTAATGGCATATATGCAAATTTTTATACTGATTATACTGTTGAAATCTTTGCAAATGGAGTGTTAACCATTACACAAAATCAAACTCAGTTGCCACCACAAAAATTTTATTATCAATGTGATAATGAATTTAAAACAATGGATGGTTTTTGTACTGTAACATTTGTAAGAGAATCAAATGATAAAATATATCTTCAAACAAAAGCTATTATAGATGTTGGCCTTGTGCCTATTTGGCAATCTCAATACGAGCTTGTAAAACTTTTACCTTCAATAACATTGCCACAATATGAGCAAGCTTGGCATAAAAGATTTGGTATGGAATATTTTTTGGTTAATGAAAATTATTCATCTTTATTGTATACTGCACAACCTATTCTTAAAATTCCACACAACTCAAACCTTCTAGGTTATATTGGACATTATAAAATAATCGATCAGTATAACGCATTAAATGTCGTACAAATTCCTCAAAATAATGGTCGTGATATTATAGATATTTATATAGAAGAAATTGAAGGAGTAGAATATGCTCACTCACAAGGAAATATATTTATTAGCAGTAAGAATATACCTATACTTTCTAATAATACTATACAAATTAATAAAAATGGTTTTTCACAATGGTTTTATATTTCACAAGAAGATAAAACAAAGATAATAGACGTAAAAGCCTATGGGAAAGGTATGTTCAGTATATATAATCATTTCGGAGAATGTATATATAATTCACATCTTGAAAGTGAAAAATCGGTTGCTCTTAAAGATGCTGAAAAAATTGTTTTTGCTGGTGAGCCTCATTCTTATTTTATTATTAAAAAAACCATAGCCAGTTAGTTAGGCTATGATTATATATTCATTAATACTTATTTCAGCAAATACATGGACATTGATTAGGATAAGTAGTAACATTTATTATGTTAGGTATAGCTATTATAAATACATTAGCATTTTTCTGAGCTTTTATAAAATAATTTGAAACATCTAAAATTTCTAAATCAGTAAATGTTTGTAGTTTTCCTGTAGCAGATACACATACATCAATTCTTATAGGATTAGTGCTACTTTTTATAAACTCAAAATACTTTTTCCAAGACTGAGTTTTTTGTGGTATCAAAGCATCTTGAGGAAGAGCTTCGTCTATAAGTAGCTCTAATTTTAACGCTTTTAAAAGCTCTCCTATTATAGTAACAGTTGAGGCACTAAGAGCCATAAAACTTTCAATATATATTGTATTTAATATTGAGCTAGACAATACATCTGATATAATCTCACGTAACAAAATATCCTCTGTTTCAGTAATTAAACAAGATTGAAGTTCTGTCGAAATATCACGAGCAATATATATACTAATTGGTACTGTAGCAGGCGTTTCATTTAAATTTGGTAAAGATTGTATAAGTTGTTGTCTAGCAACCTCATTTAATAGTATATTCAATGCATAAACATAGTTCATATCTATTGACGGACCAGCAGGACCCATTGGACCAGTTTCACCTTGAGGTCCTTGAGGTCCTTGAGGTATTTCTATTGGTTGTATTATGTCATATACAAATTTAAAACCAGTTTCAGTTCTTATATATAGTTCACCATTACTTTCGTCAGCAGAATTTTGAGTTACAATAAGCACTAGAGAATTTTCTTCTACATTGTCAACATCTTGTTCCATTTCAGTAATACTTGTATATACTTTAACAATTTTAAATGGTTTACCTTGTTCACCCTGTGGTCCTTGTGGGCCAGTTAACCCTATTGGACCTTGTAGTCCTTGCTCTCCCTGTGGTCCCTGTGGACCAGTTAATCCTATTGGACCTTGTAGTCCTTGCTCTCCCTGAATCCCTTGTGGACCAGTTAACCCTATTGAACCTTGTAGTCCTTGCTCTCCTTGTGGTCCAGGTGGACCAATTAATCCTATTTGCCCTTGTAGTCCTTGCTCTCCCTGAACCCCTTGTGGACCAGTTAATCCTATTGGACCTTGTAGTCCTTGCTCTCCCTGTGGTCCTTGTGGACCAGTTAATCCTATTGGCCCTTGTAGTCCTTGCTCTCCCTGAATCCCTTGTGGACCAGTTAATCCTATTGGCCCTTGTAGTCCTTGTTCTCCCTGTGGTCCTTGTGGACCAGTTAATCCTATTGGCCCTTGTAGTCCTTGTTCTCCCTGTGGTCCTTGTGGTCCTTGTGGACCAGTTAATCCTATTGGACCTTGCTGTCCTTTTTCACCTGGACAACCTGGGCAACCTGGAATGCCAGGAGGTCCTTGTGGTCCTTGCTCACCTTGAATACCTTGGACACCTTGAACGCCTTGGATACCTTGTGGTCCTTGAATAACAACGTCATTGCAATCATTAGAACAATCCTTAAAACAACCATTAGAACCATCATTAGAGCATTGATTATTTTGCCTATTGGTATTTCCTGCTTCTATAATGTTTTCAATAGTAGATTTACTTACAGTAACCTTTGTACAAGGTAATGATTGATTAAAATAATTCATTTCGTTTGCTCCTTTTTGATTTTACTATAAATTTTTTTACCACTAAAAGATAACTCTTGTATTTATCTTATTTCCCAATTTTAACTACATTTAGCAAGAATTCTCCCTCCTCTATAGGTGGAGAGATGAATTGGTAAAAATTTCTTGACTTTCTAGACTAAATATAATATGATCCGTTTATAGTTCAGGGTCGATACGACCCTTAGAGCTTGCTAAATTACTGGACATTGGTTTGGCTTACGCAAGAAGCCCACACTTCTATAAGGTAAGTGTAGTTCACTCTTGGTAGAATATAGATAGATATGAGAGCTATCTGTTTTTAATATATGGAAAAAAACTTGGCAGTGTTACAAAAAATTAGAGTATTAATTTTCAGATTCTATTAATAAGCTTGAGCTAATAATATTTTTAGTAGGTATTATAAAAACAGTATCATCTTCTATAATTCTAATAAATTCATTAGATATCACGTCAACACATACATTAGAAAAAATCATGGTAGATTCATTGTTATATACTGTTAAATCTACGCCAATATCAGATTCTAATTTTGTAAAAAATATATACCAATTATCTTCTACTTCACTAATTTCTTCAGAATTATTTAATTTAAGATTTTGTAAAAATGTTCCCATTGTAGTATCTTGTGCTGCTGATATTCCTAAAAATCCATTTAAGTAAACTTTATTTAATTTAGATATATTATAATATTGGTAAGATATAATTTCAATAAATATAGAATTAAAACATTGATCAGGTATTAAAGAATAGTCAAGTCCTACTACTCCACCAATATATACTGTGATTGTTGATTGCTTTAAATTATCTTGAGCTATTTGAACTTCTGAAACAGTTTTTAAAAGATAGTTAAGTGATGTAACATAGTTTGCGTCTAATACATTCCCTAGAACACCTTGAATTCCTTGAGTACTACTATCAATGGTTTCCATTATTTTAGTAGTAGATAATTTATTTTTTGTGCAAGGAAATCTAAATGAATAAATTTGATTAGCTGGTATTGGATAATAATTGTTATACATAGCCTCTTCTCCTTTTACTAAATATTGAGCAATATTAATTATCTATATTTATTAATATATGGGACAAAAAAATTTTTGTTACAAAAATTGACTCAATAATGTTTAAAATGACATATAAGAAAAAATTTCCATACTTATCTTGATGCTTATCAAATTTTACCAAAATTATTAAAAAAAATTGAGCATTCACAAAAATATGAATGCTCGTTTAATAGTAGCATAATAACACTTATTGATTGTGTATATGGCTACATCACATTTGTACAGTATACGTTCCATTATACATTGATTCCACCAAATCTCTAGGTTTCTTTACATACTTTATAATGTCTTCTAAAGAATATCCTTGAGCTTTTAGTGCATTTATTGCACCCATCATTTGTCCTATTTCCATGCCCAAATCTATTCCTGTACTCAACCCATCGTTTAGACCTATTTCTATTCCTTCTTTTATTCCTGCTGCTTTTCCTTCTTTTATCCCTTCTTTTATCCCTTTTTCTTTAGCCTCAATTTCTACCTCTAACTTAGCATCATTTAAAAAATTTTCAAACGAATTCATTATACCTTTCCTTTCTGAATCATCTAGCAATACTTTAAAATTTTTCATAGACTTATTTAATTGTACATCAGTAGTTATTATTTTATTACTTAAATATAAATTTAGCCAAAATTGTATATCTGGGTCTTCTATTGTATTCCAAAATTCAGACTTCAGCTGAAGTACTATTACTTTACCTAAATTATTTATTAGTTTATATTTTCCTTCTTTTATATTATCTTTATTGGCTTGTGGTTGGTAAATTGTAGGATTAATACACACTACGCCCTGATCTTCAAATCCTTCTAATGGACTTCCTGTTAATATCCAAATTACAAAAGTTCTATCTATATCAGAATAATCTCTGGCATTGTGGTATGCTCTGTTGCTTAAAGAATTAAAATTTACGCACATACGTGTTTCAAGACTGTTAATGCCTACCGTCTTACTTAAATTAATATTTTGTATTTCTATTCCTAGAAGCTCTCGTTTTTTAGCTACACCTTCAATATTATAATCTACATCATTGCGTTTAATTGTAGCTCTGACATCTAAATACATTTCTTGAAATTTTCGACATCCCTTAGGCAAATTTATCTCATCAATATATTTCTTTTCATCTTGTAGAGCAGCAGGTTGAATTCTCAAACTTGTTTCATCCAAATCATAATTTAGCTGAGCATATTTAAAGGCTGTTCTTAATAAATGACAAAAGGCTATTTTCCCATCATAAATTTCATCTGAATGATTAAATAAAGTTTTTGATACCCAATCTCTGTTATATATAATTTTGTTGTCCATTCTCTACCTACTCTCACTTTAAAGAATTTTGTAACTAAAAATTGGCAAAAATTTTCACACCTCTAAGCATTAGCATAGATAGTGCAATCAATTGCATAAATACTTTCAAATTTCGTTCTTCTATAGAAATTGTTACCATTCAAAATTATGCTCTAATATGATATTTATCGCTTTATTGAGATTGTATATACCAATGTTAAATATATCTTTAATCACCTTTTTATAGTATACGTGTCATTATATATTGATTCCACCAAATCTCTAGGCTTCTTTACATACTCTATAATGTATTCTAAAGAATGTCCTTGAGCTTTTAGTGTATTTATTGTACCTATTGTTTGTCCTATTTCCATGCCAAAATCCATTCCTGTACTCAATCCATCGTTTAGACCTATTTCTATACCTTCTTTTATTCCTTCTTTTATTCCTTCTTCTATTCCCTTTTTCTTACCTATTTCTATTCCTTCTTTTATTCCTTCTGCTTTACCTTCTTTCATCCCTTTTTCTTTAGCTTCAATTTCTACTTCTAACTTAGCATCATTTAAAAAATTTTCAAACGAATTCATTATACCTTTCCTTTCTGAATCATCTAGCAATACTTTAAAATTTTTCATAGACTTATTTAATTGTACATCAGTAGTTATTATTTTATTACTTAAATATAAATTTAGCCAAAATTGTATATCTGGGTCTTCTATTGTATGCCAAAATTCAGACTTCAGCTGAAGTACTATTACTTTACCTAAATTATTTATTAGTTTATATTTTCCTTCTTTTATATTATCTTTATTGGCTTGTGGTCGGTAAATTGTAGGAGTAATACACACTACGCCCTGATCTTCAAATCCTTCTAATGGACTTCCTGTTAATATCCAAATTACAAAAGTTCTATCTATATCAGAATAATCTCTGGCATTGTGGTATGCTCTGTTGCTTAAAGAATTAAAATTTACGCACATACGTGTTTCAAGACTGTTAATGCCTACCGTCTTACTTAAATTAATATTTTGTATTTCTATTCCTAGGAGCTCTCGTTTTTTAGCTACATCTTCAATATTATAATCTACATCATTGCGTTTAATTGTAGCTCTTACATCTAAATACATTTCTTGAAATTTTCGACATCCCTTAGGCAAATTTATCTCATCAATATATTTCTTTTCATCTTGTAGCGCAGCAGGTTGAATTCTCAAACTTGTTTCATCCAAATCGTAATTTAGCTGAGCATATTTAAAGGCTGTTCTTAATAAATGACAAAAAGCTATTTTCCCATCATAAATTTCATCTGAATGATTAAATAAAGTTTTTGATACCCAATCTCTGTTATATATAATTTTATTATCCATTCTCTACCTACCCTCACTTTAAAGAATTTTTTACTGCTTTTCTTTACCAATCTATTATGCTTTGCTATATTTTGTCAAAATCAGATGGTTGAAATATGCTATTTTAATAAAGTCTTGATTTTTAAGCAGTTCTAATTCTAGTTTGAGCATATCTTGTATCCAATTTTCTTTAGCTTGTATTTCTGGAGGATGTAAACTTGCCAAAGCTCGTACACCATATATTGTTTGAATATATAATTGATTTTTAGACCAATTAATTATATCTTGATTATCATAATATTTAATATCGCCAAAAGCACTTGAATATGAATATTCTCCTTTTAATAACTTATCAGCTTCATTTAAATCATAGTCTTGTACAATTGACTGAATAATTCTTCCATTTCTATTGTGTCTTACAATCGAAATAAACCCATCTTTTTTTAAGACTCTTATTAATTGGCATAAAATTTCCTGAGCATTATCAGCAAACTCAAATACTAAATGGCAAATAATTATATCAAATGTTTCATCTTCCATATCTTTTAATGCTGTTAAGTCGCCATGTATCTGACAATATCCATTATTTTTAGCAATTTCAATCATTTCAGCATCTCTTTCAAGAGCTATTACTTCATTGTCTTTCGCTAAAAAATTTGAATTAAAAGCAAATCCACTTCCAAAATCTAAAATTTTTTTGTGCTTTATGTTGCTCAGTTGATGCCACACAGTCTGATAATATAGTTGTCCTAATGGTGATATGGTGTAATCATAATAAAGTTTCATGTCATTGTTCATATGTGAGCTCCTTGGTTGAAATATGTATTTATTATATCCAAAATTAAAAATTTCTAATACAGCACATGGTACTAAATGGAATAAGCTTAATATTGATAACACACACTTGTATTAAAACCTAAAATCACGTTAAAAACGGTCATATAAAAAATATATTAGGCATACATTTATAAAGTCTATTTATTTGTGTTGATAAATTTAATCAAAGGAGAATTTTGTTATGAGATTATTTAAAACTTATATATTAGAGCATTGGAAATATCTTATAGTCCCTATTTTAGGAATGCTAATCACTCTTTATATTGAAACTCTTTTACCACTACTTCAACAAATATTTATTGATGATATTCTATTCAAAGCAGATACTTCTCTTGTTATAAAATTTGCCATAGTATTTATGGTTATTACAATTATAAGATGTATTTTTGGCTATATCAAAGAGTTTGCATTTGATAAGTTAGCTGTAGATGTAGTTAGATCGATTAGAAGAGATTTATTTGTTAAAATTAGTTCAATGCCATTTAGTTTTTATGATAAAAATAACACAGGTGAACTTATGTCACGTATAGATGAAGATGCCAATATGGTATGGGAGACACTGGGGTATGCTCTAAGACTATCAATAGAGATGATTATATTATTCATTTTGTCTATGTATATGATGTCTACTATGAATGTAACACTTACTGCTATATGCTTAGGTATTCTTATTCCCGTTGCAATAATGGGATTTATTTTTGAGAAAAAATTTTCTAATGTGTATCTTAATATAAGCGACCAAAAAGCTAAAATTAATGATGTAGCTCAACAAAATATAGCAGGTATTCGCTTAGTGAAAGCATTTGCAAGAGAAAAGCATGAAATATCTAAATTTTTAGGTACTAATCAGCAATTATATGATTTAAATTTAAATCAAGCTCGACTTATGAGCAAATTCGTACCAACCATAGATTTTTTATGTGACTTGTCAAATGTAGCTCTTATTGTAATTGGAGGAATACTTTGTATAAATGGTCAAGTTACTTTAGGTATGCTTGTGGCTTTTTCACAATATTTATTGATATTGTCTTGGTGTGTTAAATATATAGGAACATTTATTACTATATTAGCACAAACTAAAGCAAGTCTTAATCGTATATATAAAATATTAGATGAAGAAAATGATATAACAAGTCCTGTTGATGGTTATAAACCAGATATAGTAATTGGAGCAATTGAATTTAGAAACGTTAGTTTTAAATATAATGAGCAAATTGTATTAGAAAACATTAATTTAGTTATACCAGCTGGCTCTTCGCTCGCTATAATGGGAGCTACAGGTTGCGGAAAGAGTACTTTGCTTTCACTTATTGGAAGATATTATGATGTATTTGAAGGAGAAGTATTAGTGGATGGTGTTAATGTAAAAGAATGGGATTTACATACTTTAAGAAGCAATTTAAATGTTGTATTCCAAGAATCTTTCTTATTTTCAGATAGTATAAAAAATAATATAGATTTTGGATGTAAACATTCTATAAAAGAAACTGAAGAAGCAGCTCGAATAAGTACCGCTTCAAAATTTATATCAGAGCTAGAAAATGGTTATGACACAGAAATTGGAGAAAGAGGCATCGGTTTATCTGGTGGTCAAAAGCAAAGATTAACTATATCTCGAGCATTAATAAATAAGTCTAGCATGTTGATATTAGATGATGCAACTTCAGCTCTTGATATGGAAACAGAATATAATGTTTTACAAAATTTGGCTAATGCAGAGAATAAAAGTACTACTTTAATAGTAGCTCACCGTATATCTGGAGTTAAAGATGCTGATTTAATTATATACTTAGAAAATGGTAAAATAGTAGAAAGTGGTAATCATCAATCTTTATTAGATAAAAAAGGTTATTACTACAACATATATATTGACCAATTCAAGGAATTTATCCCTTTAGAGGAGGTTTGTTAATATGAAAGAAACTAAAACTAATATGCAAACTATTAAAAGATTATTAACCTATGCAATGCCATACAAGTATCGAGCTATAAATGTAATCGCTCTGCTTTTGTTAATTACTAGCTGTAGTGCTCTTATGCCATATATTATGAAATATTCTTTAGATAATTATGTAGCATCATCAGATACAAAAAGTTTAATTATAATTGGTCTAATCTTAGTAGCTCTAATTTCTGGTGTAATGATATTATCTAAAATAAGAATATTTTCTATGAGCAAAATTACAAACAGCATATTAATTGATATTAGACATGAGCTTTTTACACATATTCAAACTCTTGGCTTTAAATTTTTTGATAATTTACCAGTAGGAAAAATATTATCTCGTGTTGTTGGAGATGTTAATGCTCTACAAAATTTGTTAAATACTAGTATAGTAAGTCTAATACCCAACTTTTTTACTATTATTTTAGTAATAAGCATGATGCTGATACTTAGTCCTACTTTAACACTTATTTGCTTTTTGGTGCTCCCTATATTATTTGTATCTATGGTATGGATAGAAGTTAGAGCTCATAAATTATGGGGTATATATAGAGAACATCGCTCAGAGTTTATGGGTTTTACTCATGAAGCATTTTCAGGTGGAAAAATTACTCAAAGTTTTGCTACAGAGCATTTTATGCAAAAGAAATTTAAACATTATTTAAATAAACAAGCAGATGGGTTTATAACTGCCGTAAAATTACAAGATTATCTATTTCCAACAAATGATTTTTGTAGAGCTCTTGGGATATGTACAATTTTAGTTTCAGGATATTTTTTGGTACAAAACAAAACTGTCGAAGTAACAACTTTATTAGCATTTATTTTATATTTAGAAATGTTGTGGAGACCTATTATGCAGTTAACAGAATTTTATAACACTTTTATGACAAATCTTTCCGCTGCAGACAGAATATTTGATATATTAGATACTGCTTCAGATAGTGATGAGGATTTAAAAAATGTTATGCCTACAATAAAAGGAGCAATCACTTTTGAAAATGTCTCTTTTTCTTATGATGATGACGACAAGCATGCATTAAGAGATGTGTCCTTTACAATTGAAGCAGGTCAAAAAGTGGCATTAGTTGGAGAAACTGGTTCTGGAAAAACAACTATTATCAATTTGATTAGCAAATTCTATAGTCCTAATCAAGGTCGTATTTTAATAGATGGAATTCCCATTAAAGATAAATTTACAGAAAGCATCAGAGCTCAAATGGGTATTATGTTACAAGATTCATTTTTATTTGCGAGCTCAATCAAAGAAAATATATCATATGGTAAGCTCGATGCTACTGATGAAGAAATTATCAATGCATGTAAAGCTGTAAATGTTGATAATTTTGTTACTGATTTAACAGAAGGATATGATACAAATGTAAATGAAAGAGGCTCAAGATTATCTCAGGGACAAAGACAATTAATTGCATTTGCTCGAGCTTTAATATCTGACCCTAAAATTTTGATATTAGATGAAGCAACTGCTAATATAGATACTCAAACAGAAAGATTAGTGCAACAAGGTATAATTAAACTGATGGAAGGTCGTACATCTATAGTCATAGCTCATAGACTATCTACAATTCGAGATTGTGATAAAATATTTGTTCTTTCAAAAGGAAAAATAGTTGAAGTGGGTACTCACGATGAGCTATTAAAATCAGGCGGATATTATGCAGAGCTATTTTATGCTCAATATAAGTTTTTAACATAATATTTGCCCAATAAAATATAACTTAAAACATTAAAGACTTTCAAGGAAATATAAATGTCTAAAAAAACCAAATAAAACTAAAAAAGGAGAAGCTACTCATCAAAATATACAAAAATAAGTTATAAAAGTACAAAAAGCACATCAAACCTTAAACCATATACGGTAGCGTAATAAGCACTTATATATGTACAGATAGCTAGTTCGGAATTTAACTGCACTTAGCAAGAATTCTCCCACCTCTATAGGTGACAAAATAAGGTTCGATGAAAAAGGAAAAATCTCAATATGTATATATTTGAATATATTTTGAGTAGCAGATAAAAATTAATGACAATATTCTTATTTTTGTTATTAATAATTATATATGATTTTTCAACAGCTTTTTCTGTATTTTGTGTTTGTTCTGGATTAACAGAGATATTAGAGGCAAAACAGCATTATAAAAATGACAATAAAAAACTTGCTCTTGTAGTTGGCATTGCAGGAATTTTAATGTTTATAATTCCAATTCTTGATATAATCAATATCATATAATTGTACAAATTATAATAATCTGAGCTATGGTTAATTTTGTATTTTTTAACTCAATTTAAGTGTGTTATACTATTATGCTCAATATATTAACGTAATGGTTAATCAATAAAATATGAGTTTACATCAATGGGCGTAAAGCCCACTCCTTTAGGGGTGGGATATAAGTCATATTAAATTTGTAAAATTGCATGATAAAGAAATAAATAGATTAAAGTTAAATAAAAATCTATCAAGTATGGGAATATAAATTATAAAAACGTCTTGAAACGGGCGTAATACTATCACTAATTAGTTCATAGGAACTATTGATAGTGAAAGTCTTAGGGAAACTATATTAGTGTATATTGACTTTAGAGTCATATAAGAAAATTAGTTAGTACTTAAGAACCCCACTCCTTTAGGGGTGGGAGTTTCAGTTGAATAAAATCTCCATTAAACTAATAAACGAAAACCAAGTAATAGTTATGGAAGATTTATCCGTAAAAAATATGATGAAAAACCATAAATTAGCTAAAGCAATAAGTGAAGTAAGTTGGTATCAATTTAAACTTATGTTAGAATACAAATGTCAATGGTATGGTAGAACTCTGATTATAGCACATAAAAATTATCCTAGCAGTCAGTTATGTTTTACATGTGGCTATAAAAATAATGTTACTAAAGATTTATCTGTGAGAGAATGGGAGTGCCCTAATTGCTACAGTATTCATGATAGAGATATAAATGCCAGTAAGAACTTATTGAAATTAGCTATATAACAATAAGCATTTATTATGCAGATAATTTTTTGTTCAGGGTCGGGACGACCCGTAGAGCTTGCTAAATTACTGAACATTGGTTCGGCTTACGCAAGAAGCTCCCACTTCTATAAGTGAGGGCACTGAAAAACTAAAGTTAAGTAGTCCTACATCGTTTCCCAATCATCCTTCCGGTAGCTAACGCAATCTCCTCTGAACCCTTCCGTCAGCTTGCGTTGTCTCATTTTAATAGAAGAAAGCACCAAAGGTGCAGGTTGGTTTAGGGTGAGAATTTCTTGATATCAAAAGACTTTTTCAGTAGCTTCCTATAAGTGGGGGTAGTTCACTAATTTACTCAATGGAGATGAGACTTATATGTTAATACAAAATGCCAATTTGAATGGAACAATAACAGATATTTATATAGAAAATGGTATTATAAAAAATATAGGACATTTAAAACCAAATAATGACGAAATAATAGATGCAAATAAATGGGTTGTTATGCCCCCGTTTGTAGAGCCACATATTCATTTGGATGCAGTTTTAACAGCCGGACAACCTAGTTGGAATGAAAGCGGAACTTTATTTGAAGGGATACAACGTTGGTCAGAATATAAACCTAAGCTCACAAAAGAAAATATAAAAGCTCGAGCATTAACTGCAATTAAATGGCAGATTGCAAACGGTATACAATTTATACGAACTCATGTTGATGTAACAGACCCTTCTTTAATCGCAGTTAAAGCATTGCTTGAGCTCCGTCAAGAATTAAAAGATTTTGTAACATTACAAATAGTGGCATTTCCTCAAGAAGGAATATTGTCATTTAAAAATGGTTTTGAATTAGTAGAAGAAGCATTAAAACTGGGTGTTGATGTTGTTGGAGCAATTCCACATTTTGAATTTACAAGAGAATATGGAGTTGCATCCATTGAAAAAGCATTTGAACTGGCTCAAAAATATAATGCTCTGATAGATGTTCATTGTGATGAAATAGATGATGAGCAATCACGATTTCTGGAAGTTGTAGCAACAAAAGCCTATGAATTGCAAATAGGAGAAAGAGTAACAGCAAGTCATACAACCGCTATGCATTCATATAATAATGCTTATGTATACAAATTATTTAGATTATTAAAACTATCGGGCATAAATTTTGTGGCAAATCCTTTAGTTAATATACATCTTCAAGGCAGGTTTGACACTTATCCTAAACGCCGTGGAATTACAAGAGTAAAAGAGCTCTTAGAAAATAATATTAATGTATGTTTTGGTCACGATGACATATATGACCAATGGTATCCGCTCGGCACTGGAAATATGTTACAAGTTTTATTGATGGGGTTGCATGTATGTCAAATAATGGGTTATAGTCAAATAAATAATTCTCTCGATTTAATAAGCTATAACGGAGCAAAAGCATTAAACATCACAGAGCAATATGGAATAGAAGTAGGAAAGCCTGCTAATTTAATTATTCTTCCAGCTGAAAATGGTTATGATGCAATAAGACGACAAGTGCCAGTGGCTTATTCTATAAGAAATGGAAAAGTTATTGCTCATAGTAAAATAACTGAGACTTATGTAAATTTATTTCAAGAAGAAAAAATAGATTTTAAAGTAATATAAAAAAATTGCAAATTACCGCTAAATATGTTAAAATATATTATGTAACTTTTAAATACAAAATGGAGCTGTTAAGTTAAAATGAAAAATAAAATTAAATGTCAAGATATAATTTTATAAATTTGCAAGAAATGAAAAATTAAATGTCAAAATAAAAAATAAGCATAGCAAATAAGCCTAAAGGCGGAAAATTTTAAAAATTAGATTAACAGCCAATTTATGCGACTAAATTCAGTATACTTTGCACCAGCAACTTGTGCAGGAGTTAGACCATTTAATGAAGAATGTTTACGTACAAAATTATAGAAATATACAAACATAAATATTATATTGTTAGCACTATTAAATGATTTAAAACCTTTTTTAGTGCGGTAAAAATCTTTGAAAGAACCATTAAAAGATTCAATTAGATTATTAGAAATATCATCAGTAAAAGACTTGACACGTATATGATTTTTGAAAAATCTATTAGCAGCTTCATTATAAGAAGCAAGTCTATCAGTTACGATAGTTGAAGCATTACCAAAACGGCAAGCATTATTAAATAAAATATATGCTTGAGAATGGTCTCTATAAGGGGTCAAATGATATCCAATAATAAATCTAGTTTCAGAATCAATAATAAACCAAATATAATGTTTAACACCTTTAATACTAATAACAGTTTCATCAGCATGCCATTCATCAGAATTAAGATTAAGAGAAGGGGAAAGACGTAAAAAAATATCATTAAATAAAGGAGCAAATTTAGTAACCCAAGAAGCAATGCTAACATGAGAAACAGAAATATTAAATTCTTGATAAAGAAAAGAAGCAACCTGTCTAGTAGAAGCATGATGTAAAAAATAAAGACGTAGAGCAGAAATAATAATTCTAGGAGAATGACGCATACGCTTAAAAGCGGTTTTTCCAATAATATCATCAGAAGATGAACAAGGAACATGAGCATATTTAATAACGTTAAAAGAATGATTACACTTTTTATCACCACATCTAAAATTAGAATAAAATTTATAGTCATGATAAAGAAAAGTAGATCTACCACAAATAGGACAAGAATGATATTTAGGAGAGGTATGCTTACTAAGTAAAGTAAATTGACGTTTACAACATTGACATTGATATTTTTGAAGACCATTAAGGTCTTTACCAAATTTATAAATATTAGTAGAATTACATTTAGGGCATTGAACAATTGAATTATTTGATGATATAATATGCATGAGCTTTGAATCCTTTCTGGGAGATTAATGGTTTGTGATAATTCTATTATATCTCAATAGGAAACAAAGCTCTATTTATTTTTAACTTAACAAGACCGTCACGTCAATATGGAGAACTATATGATTTAAATAATGACCCCGCTGAAAGAGTAAATTTATGGGATGATTTGAATTATCAATTAGCTAAGCAAAAAGGAATGGCAAGAATAATCGATAAAATGTTCCATTTAACACCTAAAAGTTCAACGCTTTGGAATGTTAATGCTCCAAGAATTTAGACGTATAAATTTTAGGAGCTTACACTCATCTAAACGTCATATAACAAAACGATGGACAAAAGCTCTATAACAATACGACAAACGGTACAAGACATTTGAGATTTAAACTTAATTTAAGATAGCAAGATAGGAGCAAGACAAATAAATTAAATTTTAAGGAAAGGAAAAGCAAGGAAGGTTAAAGTGATATTTCTCCGCTCACATAAATGTGTTGGCTTCCTTGCCTTAATTGGGTGAAAAAATGTATATAACAATAGATACAGGGACAACAAATACAAGAGTGCGCTTATTTAATAATGATTTTCAGATAACAGATATTGTTAAGCTTAATATAGGTGTAAAACATACTGCTATCAATGGAAGCAACAAGGAATTAAAAGCAGGAATAAAAAATTCCATAGAAGCTCTTTTAAAAAATAATAACAATCTTGAAATAGAGCAAATTATTGCATCTGGTATGATCACTTCTGCTCTTGGATTATATGAAATTCCTCATCTTGTAGTACCCGTCTCAAAAGCAGATTTAAAAGATGCAGCTGTTACAGTATTAATGGAAGATGTATCAAATATTCCAATTACTTTTATTACAGGTGTAAAAAATAATTTTAGCCAAGAAAATCCTGAAACTATGGATATAATGCGTGGAGAAGAAGTTGAAACATTTGCCATTTTAGAAGAGCTCCCAAAAGGAGTTCCATATTTATTGGTGCTCCCTGGTTCACATAGTAAATTTGTTAGTGTTGATGAAAAAGGTCAAATTACAGGTTGTTTAACCACTTTAACAGGTGAGCTAATTGAAGTAATAACTAATAATACTATAATTTCTGAATCAGTAAATAAAAAGTTTGTAGATGAATACAAAAAAGAATTTGTTCTTAAAGGATATAATCAAGCAAAAAAAGTTGGAATGTCAAGAGCGGCTTTTCTTTGTAGGATAAATAGCAATTTTTATAATTATTCGTATGAAGAAGTTGCAAATTTCTTACTAGGAATTGTTTTACAGAGCGATGTAGATGCTCTGATAAATTCTAAAGCAATAACATTTTCTAGTAGTTCACAAATTATTATTGCAGGAAAATATGTATTAAAACAAGGATTAATTGATATTTTAACCAGTGAAGGGTATTGTGTTACAGGTTTTTTTTCTCAAAATGAAGATAATTTATCTGGTTTTGGAGCTCTTAGTATTATCTTATCTAAATAAAATTAAGGTATCATTCTATGGTATCTATATATACTTAGCTCCCACTTCTAAAAGTGGGAGTAATTTACATTATTAACATTTGCAAGGAGTTCCATAATAACATGATTTTAAAATTAAAACCATTTCTTCTTGGTTAGGAATTCTAGGATTTGAACCAGTGCAAGCATCAGCTATCGCATTTATTGCAATTTCATCAACTTTTGCAAGGAATTCTTCTTCACTAACCATACCATTTCCATAATCTTTTATACAAGTTGGAATTGAAAGATATTCATTACAATCATTAACAGATTTAATAAGAGCATTAATAAGTTCCTCTGTAGATTCACCTTTAAGTCCAACATATTTTGCAATTTCTGCATATCTATTAGCTGCTCTTTCATCTTTAGAATTAAATCTAATTACTTGAGGTAGATACATTGCATTTGCACAACCATGAGGAATATGACCTTTGTCAAAAACTGCTCCAGTTTTATGTGCAATTGAATGAACAATTCCTAAAAGTGCATTTGAAAATGCCATTCCAGCAAGACACTGCGCATAGTGAATTTTCTCTTTTGCTAAAGAGTCTCCATCAAATGATTTATATAAATATTCATACACCATTTTAATTGCTTTTAGAGCAAGTGGATCTGTAAAGTCATTTGCAACAGTTGAAACATATGCTTCAACTGCATGAGTTAATGCATCCATTCCTGTATGAGCAACCAAAGTTTGTGGCATAGTATCTGCAATATTTGCATCTACAATTGCAATATCTGGAGTAATATTATAATCTGCAAGAGGATACTTAATACCAGCTTCATAATCTGTTATTACAGAAAAGGCTGTAACTTCTGTTGCTGTTCCAGATGTTGATGGAATTGCCACAAAAATTGCCTTATTTCTAAGTGCAGGGATTGTAAATGGGTCTTTAATATCATCAAATGTAAGTTCTGGATGCTCATAAAATACCCACATAGCTTTAGCTGCATCAATTGGAGAACCTCCACCGATTGATACAATTACATCTGGTCCAAACTTTCTCATAGCTTCTGCACCTTTAAATACTGTTTCAACAGATGGGTCAGGTTCAACATTTTCTATTAGCTCAACTTCCATCCCTGCTTCTTCTAAATAGCCCACAGTTTTGTCCAAAAAGCCAAATCTTTTCATTGAACCGCCACCAACAACTACAACTGCCTTTTTTCCTTTTAAATTTTTTAACTCTTCAAGGCTTCCTCTGCCAAAGTAAATATCTCTTGGTAATGTAAATCTTGCCACTGAAACCACCTCGTTATATAAAATTTGAAATACAAAAAAAGTATATAACAACATGTTTAAAAATTAAACCCCCTAATAAAAAATACTCAATCTTTTTTTAAAATAAAAAATATAAAAATAAAAAAGATGAGAAGTTACTCTCATCTAAAATTTCTCCTCCATTTTCAATTTTAAAAAAATGGAGCATTATAGATTGTATTAATTCCAATTTGTATAAATGACACGCGCTATAATTTCAGCTCTATTTTCGTTTTCTGTGAAACCTGCGATAGAATTTCCAACACTAAAAGTATCTTCAAAAAAAGTTTTTTAGTAAATTAAAGAATTCCATATGCTTTTAGAGCATTAGTTAAAGTCACAATATTTTTATCTTCCATTGGAGCAATAGGTAATCTACATCCGCCTACATTTTTGCCCATCATATTAAGTGCCATTTTTGACGGAGCAGGATTTGACTCAATAAACAAAGTTTTGATAAGAGGGAGAGTTTTAAGTTGAATTTTTCGAGCTTTTTCAATTTCACCGGTAATAAAATGCTCATAAATCATATGACTATCTTTTGGAATAATATTTGCCATAACAGAAACAACGCCACGTGCTCCATATGCAAGAGCTGCTAAATATACTGGGTCATCACCTGTATAAACACTAAAGTCACTAGGACAAACCCTAACTAAGTCTGCTACTTGACTAAGTATACATTCTTTAATTGCAACAATATTATCGATTGTAGCTAATTCTTTTGTAGTTTCCACGTCAAGACTTACAACAGTACGACCAGGCACATTATATAGCACAATTGGTGTCTTAACAGATTTTGCAATTTCACTAAAGTGCATATAAATTCCTTTTTGAGTTGGTTTATTATAATATGGGACAACACTTAAAATTCCATCTGCTCCCACGCTTTCAACAAATTTACTTGCTTCAATTGCAGCCTTTGTATCATTACCACCTGCTCCTGCAATTACGGGAACACGACCATTTACAATTTTTGTAGTAAATTTAATTGTATCTTCTTTTTCAGATTTAGTCATAGTAGGTGTTTCTCCAGTTGTCCCACAAACAATTATTGCATCCGTTTTATTTTCTAATTGAAATTCTATTAGCTCCTCTAATTTTGTAAAATTTACACCATTATCATCAAACGGTGTAATAATTGCAACTCCAGAGCCTTTAAAAAGAGTTGTTTTCATAATTTTAACCTCCTATTTTTTATTTACTGAAATTATACTCTTAAAAATATATATATTCAATATACTTTTAAAATGAGCATAATTATATATTGAGAATTTTGTTTCTCCCCCTACCAAAAAAATAAATATTAATATATAATACAAATAACTTGTCGAAATATAGACAAAATTACTATATTAGGAAGGAACTAATTTATGAAATATGATGTAGTTACAAGAAATACTGAAATGACACAAGGAATGGAAGAAGCAATTCAAAATTCAATAATTAAATTAGATAGATATTTTAATGAAGATACTTTAATACAAGTGACTATTACAATTGAAAAACAACGACAAATTGTAGAGATGTCGATTAATTTTGATGGTCAAGTAATTCGTTCTCAAGTTGAAGGCGATAATATGTATAAAATTCTTGATGATGTCGTTGATAACTTAGAAAAGCAAGTACTTCGTTTTAAAAAGAAACTTCGTACAAGAAACCGACAAGCAGGGCAACATGTATTTACTTCAGCCTTTATGGATGAAGTTGAAGAAGATGGTGAAGAAATTTTTACTGTAAAAAGAAAAAAATTTGCAATGAAACCTATGAATTCTGAAGAGGCTATTATGCAAATGGAACTTGTAGGTCATAACTTTTATGTATATCTTGACCAAGATACTGAAGAAGTAAATGTTGTATATAAAAGAAAAAATAGTGCTTACGGGTTAATTGAGCCACGATTTTAATTGCTCGTTAATAGAAAGGAGCATTTTATGAGTACACCTACTCCACACAATGGAGCTAAACTTGGAGAAATAGCAAAAACTGTCCTTATGTCTGGTGATCCACTTCGTGCAAAGTTATTAGCTCAAAAATATTTGGATAATCCTCAAATATACAATGAAGTTAGAGGAATGCTAGGTTATACAGGCACATATAAGGGAAAACCAGTCTCTGTACAAGGCCATGGTATGGGTATGCCATCTGTTGGTATTTACACTTATGAATTATTTAAATTTTATGAAGTTGACACCATTATAAGAATAGGGTCTGCTGGTGCAATTGATGAAAGTTTGCATATTGGAGATATTGTAATAGGTATGGGTGCATGCACAAATTCCAATTATGAAAAACAATATGAACTTCCAGGTAAATTTTCATCTATAGCAGATTTTGAGCTTGTAAAACGTGCAAAAGAAAAAGCAGATGAGCTTGGCTATAATGCTAAAGTTGGAAATATTCTCACAAGTGATATGTTCTATGATGATGCTGATAGTCTTAAAGCATGGCAAAAAATGGGTGTATTAGCGGTTGAAATGGAAGCTGCTGCTCTTTATATGAATGCTGCAAGATTAGGCAAAAAAGCTCTTACAATTTGTACTATTTCGGATTGTCCTTTTACTGGCGAGCTTACTACTGCCGAAGAAAGACAAACTAAATTCACTCAAATGATGGATGTAGCTCTTTCACTTGTTTAAGTTATAAATATTATTATTTATTGCTCCCCATTATGGGGAGATTTTTGGTTGTAAATTTATGGAAGGAGAGAATATGGGGATTTTTCAAAATTCTGTTGTAGCAATGGGCATAGGGTTATCAGAGATTAATGTAATATTGAAAACAAAATCTGTTAAACAAGGTGGAGAAATTGAAGGTAGAATTTATTTAGTAAATGGTAAGAAAAGACTTGAGTTTGAATCAATATCATTTGAGCTTTGTGTTACTACAAGTACCAAGCAAATAGTTGCTATTGGGCAAGCTCCATGCGTTAATAGTTTTATTTTAAATGAAAATAATAAAAGAGATATTCCATTTTCTATTAAAGTACCAATTGATGCACCTTTAACTAAATTTATGTATTTAAAAACAATATTTAATATTTTTACAATAAGTGAGGTAAAAAATAAAATAAAAGTTTATCCATCATCTGACTTAGAAGTTATTCTTAATACATTAATGAAACGTTTTGACTTTGCTCAACCTAATACTGAAATTTATGCAGTTAAAGGTCAATTGCTCCAAAAATTTATATTTAAACCTAAAACACCTAATACTTATAGAAAATATTTAGATGAGCTTGAATGTTATTTTTTTAAGGTTGATGGTGGGATTGAAATGGTTATGAAAATGGATAAACGAGGCAGAAATTTTAAAACAGTTCTTAAGGAAGTATCAATAAAAGACAAAAACTATAAAACTATATTTATTACACCATATGATATAGTTGATACATTAGAAAAATATTTAATAAAGTAATCATAAACTAGAATGGAGAAAATGAGAAAATATGGAGTATACTAAAATAAATGCTAAGACATTTGATAGTTGGAATGCTAATGAATGGGTTTGGGGAATTCCTATTAGCTCAGAGATATTTGCTAATGCAAAAAAAGGTGATTGGAATGTATTGTTAACACCAACTAAACCTGTTCCTAAAGATTGGTTTATAGATTTTAAAGGAGCAAAAATATTAGGTCTCGCATCTGGAGGCGCTCAACAGATGCCAATTTTTTCAGCTCTTGGAGCAAATTGTACTGTTCTTGATTATTCGACTTCTCAACTAGAAAGTGAAAGAATGGTATCAACTAGAGAAGGCTATCAAATTGAGATAATACAAGCCGATATGACACAACCTTTCCCATTTGATGATGAAACATTTGACCTTATTTTTCATCCTGTTTCAAATTGCTATGTTGAAGATGTGCTCCCTATTTGGAGAGAATGTTTTAGGGTATTAAAAAAAGGTGGTCGTTTGTTATCAGGACTTGATAATGGATTTAATTTTATTTTTGGTGATGATGAGCATACTTTTCAGTACAAGTTACCATTTAACCCTCTAAAAGATGAAATTTTATATAATGAGTCTGTTAAAAATGAGTGGGGAATACAATTTTCTCATACAATAGAAGAACAAATAGGGGGTCAACTTAAAGCAGGATTTATATTAAAAGATATTTATCAAGATACAAACGGAATAGGTAATCTACATGATTTTAATATTCCAACTTTCTTTGCAACTTTAGCACAAAAGTAAAAAATTATAATCATATCTGAGACTGTAGGCCGTTGTCTATAGTCTATTTTTTTATAAATTTTTACCAATTGTTTCAAAAGTATTGATTTTATTCTAAGAATATGTTAAATTTTAATTGCAAATTACATAACAAAGGAGACTTTTTATGAATAAAATTTTGAAATATAAATATACAGATACAATTTTTTTTCTAATAGTTGGAACTTTTTTAGTTTCACTTGCAATCAATGGGGTACTTGCTCCAAATAAACTAATAAGTGGAGGAATTAGCGGAATATCTCTAATGTTGCACTTTATGTTTGGACTTAACTTAAGTATTCTAACAATTGTATTAAATATTCCTATTTTTATTGTAGCGGTAAAATATTTATCTAAACCTTTTTTGGCTTTTAGCCTAGTGGGTATGCTACTGTCAGCTTTTTGGCTAGAAGTTACAAAAGATTTTACTATTCCACTTTCTTCTGATCTTACAGTAGTAGTAATGGGTGGTTTAATAAATGGTATTGGAGTTGGTATGATATTTCGTACAGGTGGTTCAACTGGCGGAATAGATATAGTAGCAAAAATACTAAATAAATTATTTTCATTTAGTATGGGGAGCACCTCATTTATAATTAATATATTTGTAATGGCTGCAGCGGCATACTTTTTTAGTATAGACTTAGCAGTAATGACTGCAATAAGTATGTTTGTATCATCTAAAGCTACAAATTTGATAGTAGATGGATTAAACCGTAGACGTACAGGGACAATTATATTAGCTCCAGAACATGCTGAAGAAATATGTAGTACTATTATAAAAGAGCTAAACCGTGGAGTAACCATAGTTCCTGCAACTGGCGGATATACTCATTCTCAAAAAATGATTTTATATACAATGATAAATGTTAGAGAAGTTGCAAAATTAAAACAAATTGTATCGTCTATAGATGAGCATGCATTTATGACAATTTCAGAAACTGCTCAAGTAATTGGAAACGGTAGAGGTTTTATTCATACAACTGACGAAAAATAATTATATTACTTAATTTAATAGGAGAAATGAAATATGAAAAACAAAAAATTTATAGCTAGCGTTTTAACTTTATTGGCTTTGACACCTGCTCAGATAGCACAAGCTATACAAGATGATACTTTAATTGATACACTATATTTTGACTTTAATATTGTTAAAGATGAAAATTTAATATTAGAAGAATATGTTTATGCTCTTCCCGATGAAAAAGATGAATATGAACTAGAACAAGTTGTAGAATATTTTTATGATAATAACGGCAATAAAATTAAAGAAATTAAGAATAATAACTATATTACTATTTATGATTACAATGAAAATAATAATTTAATAAAAATTCAAGAAATGATAGATAATACGACATTTCATTCTAAAGAATATAACAATGATGGATATCTAATTAAAGAATCTAATGAGCAGTTTATAGTTGATTACATATATGACAATTATAATATGCTCTCTGACATTATTTGTACTAATATCAAAACAGGAGAAGTCGAAAAACAATATTATCAAATTTTATTTTCATTTGAAAATGAAGATAATTTAACTTCAGAACAAAAAGATAAATTAAATCAATCCTTTTATAACAATCTTTCTAAAATATATAAAGAATATTGTGTACCTAATTTACATTCAGAAAATTTTGTAGAAGCAGATGACTATATAGAATTTATACAATATTGTGATGATGGTAAAATATATGCTCGAGCTAAATATTCCTTTAAAGCCGAGTCAGAAGAAGAATGTGCTCTTCAAACTATTAAAACATTTGAATTTAATTCACAAAATCAATTAATCGAAGATTGTGTAGTTATGCAAGACGTTGTGTACACACATTATAATTACAGAGCAGATGGTAAAATAGATAGCTTATCTCAAAGTTATGATAACTTTATTAATACTTATTATATCTTTAAATATGATTATGATAATAATGGAAACTTATTAAAAGACAATAACAGTGAGTATGTTTATGATGATAAAAATCGGTTAATAGAAAAAACTACTCATAAAGAAAAAATTATGTATGTTTATTCCGATAATCACCGTATTGCTCACAATTAGATTAATCTCTATAATTACTACTTAAAAATATCTTAGTTATATGAATAAGGGGCTATCGCTTTTAGGAAAAAATAATCCTAGACGATGCCCCTTTTTGCAATCTGTAATTAACTTTTTACCTAGATTTTTAAATTTTTCCTACTAAATCGAATTCTGTTACTTCCCAAACACTTTATATAATCTATTCATTACTTCTATTATCACATGTGTTGGACAGGAAATATTCATACGTATAAAATCTTTTCCGTTAGCTCCAAATAAACTTCCACTTTCAAGAATAAGATGAGCTTCGTCTGCAATTTTAACCAATAATTCTTGCCCTTTTTCTTGATATTCACTAAAATCTAGCCATATCAAATAAGTACCTTGAGGTTTTACAAATTTGATTTTAGGGAGCTTCTCTTTTATAAAGTTATCAATATAATCTATATTTTCATCCAAAACATTGTTTAATTGATGTACCCATTCTTCTGCATTATTATAAGCTGCAATTGTTGTTTCTAGTGCAAAAGGCGTTATATCTATCCTTCCAGTATATTCGTTTAATTTATCTTTTAAAGCGATATTTGGCATTACTAAATTTGTGATCTGTAATCCAGCAACATTAAAAGTTTTATTAACAGCAGTAGCTACAACTATATTTTCATCATGATTTAAATTTAATGCAGATGTAAAAATTTCACCATTACGAATAAGGTCACAATGTATTTCATCAGCAAATACAATTATATTATTTTCTGCACAAATATCTAATAAACGTTGTGTATCTTCTTTAGTCCAAATACGTCCGACTGGATTATGAGGATTGCAATAAATAAACATTTTGGTACTAGGGTCTTTACATTTTTGCTCAAAATCTTCAAAGTCTATGCTATAATTATTATTGTTATCTCGTAATAATTCATTATAAATTACTTTACGATTTGTGGCTTTAATTGATTGCTCAAATGGATAGTATACAGGCGGTTGAATAATTATGCCATCACCTTCATTTGTTAATGCTCGCAAACAATTACGAATAGCAAGCACTGTCCCTGGACTAAAAACTAACCAGTCTTTTTTTATCTTCATATTGTGCCTTCTATCATACCAATTTATAATACTTTCATAATATATAGAAGACCTTTCAGTATAGCCAAATATAAGCCGCTCTATTCGTTTTTGTAATGCTTCAATAATTTCAGGAGCACAAGCAAAATCCATATCCGCAACCCACATAGAAATAGTATCGTCATAATAATTTAAGTCAAAATTTGTTTTAATAAAGTTTAAACTAGTCTTTGCAGCTCCTGTATTGCTTCTGTCTATTACAGTTTTAAAATCATACATATTGAAATCAACCCTTCTTATAATTTTTTAAGAACAAATTAATTATATCACAAATTTATTAAAAATATATAGTATATAATAACCTAAGATAGGACAAATGCACGAAAGTTTTTATATTCTTTTTTATGTAAAATGGTGCTTAAGTGCATACCTCATAGACGAAGTATTAAAAAAACAAAATAATATTGTTTGGCAAAAATATCTTTGGAATATAGTGTAATATGTTCACTATTTCCAAAGTAAATGAATTAATCAACAACCTATATATAATAACATGAGAATTAATAAACAAAAGAAGGCAGCGATTTAAAACGCTGTCCAACCTGTTTCAGTTAATATAAACATAATTACAAATGAAATACCTATAAAAACTAATACTTTAGGGAATACCCATCTAATCCATTTTGGAAATGGAATGCCAGCCAGTACACAAGAACCAACTGTCCATCCTAAAAACGGAGAAAACATATTGGTAAATCCATCTCCATACTGAAATGCTTGAACTGCAAGCTCTGCAGGTATGCTTAATGCTTCAGTTATAGGTTTTAAAATAGGAGTCAACATAGCAGCCTTAGATATTGCAGAAGGAATAAGTAAGTTTAATACTGAAATAACTCCCGTTATCCCAATAGATGCAATAGATTTAGATAAATCCATTAATGGTTTAGTTAAAGTATAAACTATAGTATCCATAATCATACCTTCAACTAATACTAATGAAATAACCTTTGCAAGACCAATTACAAAACCTATAAATGCGAGCTCACCAAGACCTTTTGCAAACTCATTACCAATTTTATCAAATGAAAAATTTCCAATAAATCCGCAAATAATTGCTGCTAGAACGCTTGTAGCTACCATAAGAGCAAACACTCCTGAAGTGTCACCTATTACTAACGGATATACTACTAAAATAACATATTGACCTAAAAATGTTATCATAATTAATATGGTTCGCAAAGTAAGTTTAGTTTCTTTTGGTTCTGTCAAATTTTCATTAGTTCCAGAGTCATTTGGAGTCCAACCTTCAGAATACATTAAGGATTTAGTTGGGTTTTTTCTAATTTTTTTAATATATGCAAGTAAAAATAAAAATCCAATAATCATAAAAAAGTTCATTGAAATGAACATAGTAAAGAATGCTCCATATATGTCTACTTCCATAAGTAGTTGTGTAGTAGATTGTTTAATAGGACCAGTACCAAAGCCTAATAATGTAGCAAAAGTTGATACTCCCATAGCACAAATAGGATCTAATTTCAATTTTTTAGCAAACATAACTCCGATAGGTACTACTGCAATCAGAGCATCTGTGCCTCCAAATGCACCTAAATAGGTCATAAGTACAAACATTATACCAATAATAATATTTTCATTCTTATCTTTTAATTTATAAATTGCCCAGTTTAAAAACTCATCAAATGCTCCTGTGCTCATAACAACTGCTGTCATAGCACCACTTGTTAATACAACCCAAATAACTAAGCCCGAATCAATCAATCCTTGAAGCATTAACATAAACATGCTCCATATGCCAACAGGATTTTGTTTGTCTAAATAAGTGAATTGTTCTGGTATTATTGCACCAGTTTCAGAATTATAACCAAATTGACCTGCTGGAACTATGTATGTTAAACAGCTCACTAGTACAAGTAATCCCATCATAATCCAAAATAAATGTGGCATGGTAAAATGTTTTTTCTTCTCCATAATAAATACCTCCTGTTACAAGAGCACATAATATTCTCTCGGTAAAATTCATAAATATTAATTAAAATAATTTAGAGCGTATTTAACCATAAATTCGCTACCTTTAATTAATACAGTCTCATCAATATCAAATTTAGGATTATGTTGTGGATAAATTTCTTCATTTGGTTTTCCAGCCCCTAAAATAGCATAAAATCCTTTATATTTATCAAGAATTTTACCAAAGTTATCACTTGCAGAAATAGGTGTTTTTTGAGCACACAGTTCTAATCCATCAATATTAGATACTAATTCTCGTGCAGGAGCAATTAATTCTGGAGTATTATAAATAGGAGCTAATACTTCTTTTTCTGCATCTTCAATAACTTCAATTTTTACATCATGCATTATGGCAGTTGCTGCAGCTACTTTATGTATAGCTCTTCTAATGTCTATATGTCCGCCAGGATTAAAATATCGATAACCACCTCTAATTTTAGCTGTATCAGGGAATATATTACCAAGAGAACCACTTTCAAAATGACAAATCGCTACTACTGAATTATCAAGCACATTATAAAAGTTAGATGGAATACGTGATAAATTCGTTACCATATCACAAGCTGCTTTAATTGGATCATGAACTAAGTCAGGTCTTGCTCCATGTCCACCTTTTCCAGTAATCAAATATTTAATACTTCCAGTTCCTGCAAAAATTGTTTCATCTTTTAGTAAGATTTGACCTGCTGGAATTGCAGACCATATATGTATGCCAATTACATTATCCAAACCACCAGTTTTTTCAAGCTCATTAATTATAGAATTAACACCAGAGCCCCCACCAATTTCTTCAGCTGCTTGAAATAAAAGTTTAACTGTGCCAGCAAGTTTATCTTTATTTTCCCATATAATTTTACCAGCTCCAAGTAACATGGCAGCATGAGCATCGTGACCACAAGCATGCATAACGCCTTCATGTGTCGAGCAAAACGAAAGACCAGTATCTTCGCTAACAGGAAGTGCATCAAAGTCAGCTCTAATTCCTAATTTCTTATCACTTACTAGCGTACCTTCAATAGTGGCTATAATACTATACTCTTTTTCATTAGGATGAAAACTATTTATAAATCCAGCTTCATAAGGAATTCCTATTTTATCAAGCTCCTCTTTAATTTTAGCCGATGTTTTTTCTTCTTTCAAAGAAAGTTCAGGATGCATATGAAACCATCTTCTTAACTCTATTACATATTGTTCAATATCTTGTAGTTGTTTTTCAATACTCATATTCATATTCCTTTCACAAATTAAAAATTATATATATATTAAATAGTACTATTTAAATATATATTAATAAAAATTATTTTTAGAACAATTTTCTTATTAGAAGATATTCCTATTAATTTGCTTTATAATTTGAGCTATTTCACTTTCTTAATCATAATTATATAAACGTTTTATTACTGCTTGTTCAAAATCTGCTTTTATCTTAAAATTCATTATGCTAGTTTCGCTCCTTTTATAAAAAAAAATCTCACCTCATTTAAGATAGGCGAGCTTGAATAATTTATTTATTTCTGAATATAATGTGAACTACCCCCACTTATAGAAGTGTGAGCTTCTTGCGTAAGCTGAACCAATGTTCAGTAATTTAGCAAGCTCTACGGGTCGTCCCGACCATGAACTATAAACTGATTATATTATATTTAGTTTATAAAGTCAAAAGATTTTTAGCAATTCATTTCTCCACCTATAGAGGAGGGACAATTCTTGCTAGTTTTAGTTAAAATTTCTGCAATCCAATCTTGATTTTTTAAATACCAATCTATAGTTTCTTTTATTCCACTTTCAAAAGTATATTTTGGATGAAAAGCAAGCTCAGTAGAAATTTTAGTATTATCTATAGCATAACGTCTATCATGACCTAGTCTATCTTTTACATATTCAATTAAGCTCTCACTTTTACCAAGGGTTTTTATAATAAGTTTTACTATATCTATATTAGCTTTCTCATTATTGCCTCCAATATTATAAATTTCACCAACTTTACCTTTATGAAGGACTAAATCGATACCTAAACAATGGTCACTAACATGAAGCCAATCTCTAATTTGCAAGCCATCGCCATATACAGGGAGCTTTATATTATTTAAGCAATTATTAATCATAAGAGGTATAAGTTTTTCTGGAAATTGATTTGGACCATAATTATTAGAGCATCTAGTAATGTTAATGGGTAATCCAAAAGTTTCATGATACGAACGTACAAATAAATCTGCACTGGCTTTTGAAGCAGAATAAGGGCTATTTGGACTAAGAGGAGTTAATTCTGTAAATTTACCATTTTTGCCTAATGCTCCGTATACTTCATCAGTTGATATTTGTACAAATTTTACGCCATTTTTATATTCTGTTGAATATTTATCTTCTGGAGTTAACTTCCAGTTTGCTTTTGCCACATCGAGCAAAGTATATGTTCCTAACACATTTGTGCTTAAAAAAATTTCTGCTCCATCAATACTTCTATCCACATGTGATTCTGCAGCAAAATTGATTACAGTATCTATAACAAACTCTTCAAATATTCTTTCTAGTAATGCTCTATTTCTAATATCACCTTTTATAAAAGTATAATGCCTGTTTTTATCTACATCAGTCAAATTATTTAAACTACCTGCATAAGTTAATAAATCTAAATTTATGATATTATAATCATATTTTTCTAACATATATTTCACAAAATTACTGCCTATAAAACCTGCTCCGCCTGTTACTAAAATATTTTTCATATTAACCACCCTACTCTATTTTTAAAATTTTTATGCATTATTGATTTATTCTATAAGTGATAAAATATATTGACCATATTCAGTTTTAAGTAAAGGTTGTGCAAGATCTCTTAAATCATTTTTAGTTATCCACCTATTGCGCCATGCGATTTCTTCTATGCAAGAAATATACATACCCTGTCTTTTTTGAACAGTTCTAACAAAACTAGCAGCTTCTATCAATCCATCAGTTGTACCAGTATCAAGCCAAGCAAATCCTCGTCCTAAAATAGATGTATATAAATTACCTTGTTTTAGATATGCATCATTGACAGAGCTTATTTCAAGCTCACCTCTTGCAGATGGCTTAATATTCTTTGCTATGGTTATAACATTATTATCATAAAAATAAAGTCCTGGTATGGCATATTTTGATTTAGGATTTTGGGGTTTTTCTTCTATTGAAATAGCCTCAAACTTTTCATTAAATTCAACTACACCAAAATCAACAGGATTTGCAACAGGATAAGCAAATATAGTAGCTCCTGTATTTTTTGTAGATGCTTTTTTTAATATACTACCAAACCCTCGTCCATAAAAAACATTATCACCTAATACAAGAGCAACACTATCTTGACCAATAAAATCTTCACCAATTATAAATGCTTCTGCCAAACCTCGTGGTTCTTGTTGTACTTTATAACTAAATTTCATTCCAATATGAGCTCCGTCGCCTAAGAGTTGTTTATACATTGGTAAATCATAAGGAGTGGAGATTATCAAAATTTCTTTTATGTCTGCAAGCATTAAAGTTGATAAAGGATAATAAATCATTGGTTTATCATATATAGGTAGAAGTTGTTTTGATACTGCCTTTGTAATAGGATATAACCGTGTACCACTTCCACCTGCAAGCAAAATTCCTTTCATATATAACCCGCCTTTTCAAAAGTTTTACTAATTTATAATTATTATCACCAAAAAGCTTGATTTTTAATAATATAATAATATACAAATTTTTGTTAAAAAAGGAGAATAAAGTATGCCAGATAATTTATCTATTTTAAACCAACCAACTATTGAGCTAGACAAAGCAGTTTGGTCGGTTATTGCGATAGGACATAAGCAGGACTTATTATTTTCTAGAAATATCAATACTTATGGTGAATTTTTACTTGAACATAATATTCGTTTTGTTTTCTTGCATTCACCTGAAACAGAGCTTTCCTTTTATATTTTAGATGAATCTAATATAGTTCGTGCTGTTGTTTACCAAAATGATGATACATTAACAGATGGGCAAGACCTTTTAGACATTATTACATCACTTCAAGGAGCACAAACACAATCACCCTTGCGACTTACCACAAATCCGATTTGCCCTAATTCAAAAAAAATTGTGGGAGAATATATTCTTGGAAGTCCAAATAATGTAGATCCAACTTTACTTGACTTTGTAGTATATGCATTTGCTTTAATTAATTCAGATGGTACATTTTCTGTATATTCAAAACGATATTTAAAAGAACTTGTGGAGCTTAAAAATTACAATCCAAATTTAAAAGTTACTTTGGCAATTGGTGGTTGGGCAGCAGATGGATTTTCAGATGCTGCTTTGACAGCAGAAAGTAGATTTAAATTTGCTAGAGAAGCTCAAAAATGGGTTAATGAATATGGTTTAGATGGAATAGATTTAGACTGGGAATACCCAGGCAGTAGTGCAGCGGGGATAAAATCTCGAAAAGAAGACACAGCAAATTTTACACTTCTAGTTGAAGCTCTGAGAATAGTTTTAGGTAAAAATAAATTAATTACAGTTGCTGGAATAGCTGATAGTAGTTACATCAAAAATGTAGAAATAGCAAAAATAGCAAAATTTATTGACTACTTTAATGTAATGACATATGACTTTACAGCTGGGAACTCAGGGGAAAAAGGACATAAACATCAAGGAAACTTATATAGCTCAGAGCTTAGCCTTAGCAACATAAGTGTAGACTTATATGTTAAAAATTTAATTAATGCTGGAATGCCTGCAAGTAAAATTATAGTTGGAGTTGCGTTTTATGGTAGGCAAGGTTCATCTATTACAAAAAGTTTTGATGAAATTAGAAGAGAGTATCTAAATAAAAATGGTTATACTGTGAAATTTGATAATGATGCAAAATCCACTTATATCGCAGATCCAGATGGCAATTTTTTCTTATCTTTTGAAAATGAGTTTTCAATCTATTATAAAGGTCAATATGTAATTGATAATTGTCTAGCTGGATTATTTAGTTGGCAATCTGCTTTTGACCAAGCAAATATACTTTCAAGTGCTATAAATCTTGCTGTAAATAACCCTCCTGAATTAGAAAAAGTTCTTCAATCTTATTACGCATAAAAAATAGGGATATCGTTTTTAGGAAAAAATAATCCTAGACGATACCCCTTTTTGTCGTTGGCACTTTCCTCTTTATTATTTTAGTGCGACAGTCTCTTAGCCATTCATAAAAGTATGTATTGGGTTATAAAATTATTTTTTATGGATAAGTTAATAAAGAAAGACAAATTTTTATTATTGGAGGATAAAATGCAAAGACCAAATATTATTTTTATGTTGACTGACGACCAAAGATATGACACCTTTGGTTTTATGGGATATACACAAGTATATACCCCAAATATTGATAAGATGGCCAGTGAAGGGACAAAATTTAGTAATGCTTTTCATGTTGCTCCAATATGTATGCCTAGTCGAGCTACTATGCAACTTGGAAAATATATTGTTCAACACAGATGTGGTTTTGATTTACCCACTGACTATACTGTATCAACAGAGGAATATCAAGAATCATATCCTGTACTACTTAGAAAAAGTGGGTATTTTACTGGGTTTATAGGTAAATTTGGATTTCCTGTTACAGATATAAAACAGCATAATGGTACTAGAAATATTAATCCATTAAGCAATCAAAATGACCCATATTATAAAGTAACAAAACATCTTGATCACGAAACATCTTCAATGCCAATTAATGAATTTGATGTATGGAAAGGATTTACAGCTCAAGGAAACTATTTACCAGATAAACAAAATAAATTTAATGGTTATGAAAATACATTTGGTGACGACCATTTAACTATGTTTAATGCTCATCAGGCAGAAGAATTCTTAGAGCAGGCAAAAGAAACTGGTAAACCATTTGCTCTTTCTATAAGTTTTAAAGCACCTCATAGACCTATGATTGCTAGTAAAAAATGGAAAGAGTTTTATAAAGATATGACAATTAAGCGAATGGAAAATGATAAACCAGAGTATTTTGAAGTGCTTCCAGAAGTTGTTAGAATAAAAAGTCGTAATGCAGCTGAGTATTGGGGAAGTGAAAAGATGGAAAAAACTCCAGGTATGTCTGGGCGTGGTGCTTGGAAAGATGAAGAAGTTTTTCAGCAAGACTTCCAAAACTATTATGGTTTAATTTCTGGAGTAGATGAAGCAGTAGGAGTAATACGCTCAAAATTAGAAGACCTTGAAATGGCAGATAATACAATTATTATTTACACTTCTGATAATGGGTATTTCTGTGGCTCTAAACAGCTTGGTGGTAAAGAGCTATTATATGAAGAGTCAATTAGAGCTCCACTTGTCATATTTGACCCTCGTGATAAAAAAGAGCAATGGATTGATGGATTAGTTTCAACCGTAGATATATGTCCAACAATTTTAGATTTTTCAGGATTAAAGAAAACGCAAGATATGTATGGTGACAGCGTGAGACCATTAATTGATGGTGAGAAAAAAGAAATTCATGATGCAGTATATGGAGAAAATGATTTTAATGATAATTATGTTGATATAGATAATCATCCCGATCCTGAAAATTATCAGTCTATTCATTCTAAATATGTTAGAACTCATGACTACAAATATGTAAGGTATCACTTATGCCATCCTATTATAGAAGAAATGTGGAACATGAAAGAAGATCCATTGGAAACAAATAATTTAGTAGGAAAACCTGCATATGAAGAACAATTAAATAAAATGAGAAAAATGCTTGATGATTTCTTAAAAGAAACTGAAGTTGAAATAAAGTAGAATTATGGCAAGAACACCTTGTTGGTGTTTTTGCCCATTAAAAATTAAATCATCCTTTTAAAATAGCGAGCTCAATATCAAGCTTTTCTAGTTTATTATATAAATCTATCAAGTGTTTCTCTAAGCCTTCTTTTCTTTTAGATAAAGGAGCATGTTTATCAAAACTAGAATAATATTCAGGCAAACAAAGTTTTGCATCTATCTCATCTATTTCCTGTTCTGTCCGTTCAATAGATAGCTCCACTTTTGCTATTTGTGTATTAAGCTTACGCATATCTGTTTGTAATTCTTTATTTTTTTGCCAATTTTGTTTATTAATAGTTGTTGTTTCATTTTTAGAGCTATTATTTGTAGTATTAAGCGGTCGGATTAAGCTAAGCTCTTTTTTCTTTTCTAAATAATAGTCATAATTACCAAGATAAAGAGTCATAGAATCTGCAGACATTTCAAGTATTTTAGTAGAAGTTTGATTTATAAAATAACGATCATGAGAAATATATAAAACTGTTCCAGGATAAATACTTATAGCACGCTCAAGAACTTCTTTTGACATAATATCTAAATGATTTGTAGGTTCATCAAGTAGCAAGAAATTAGCAGATGAAAGCATAATTTTTGCCAAAGATACACGACCTTTTTCTCCTCCACTTAATGAGCTAATTTGTTTAAATACATCATCACCTGTAAATAAAAATGCAGCTAATATATTTCTAATATTACCATTTGTAAGATTTGGATAGGTTTGTTGCAATTCCTCCATTATAGTATTGTTTAAATTAAGATTTTTTTGTTCTTGGTCATAATATCCAATATGAACTTTTGTCCCTATTGTAACTATTCCTGCACTAGCTTGAATTTGCTCCAAAATAATTCTAAAAATACTAGTTTTTCCAACTCCATTTGGACCAACAATTGCAATTTTGTCACCTTTTCTTACATCAAAATTTATATGAGAAAAAATAGTTTTACTACCAAATTTAAGACCCAAATCTCTCACAGTTAAAACTTCTTTACCACTTTCAACTTTAGGAGCAAGCACAAGATTCATAGGTTTATCATCAATCATCGGCATTTCTAAAACTTCAATTTTAGAAAGAGCTTTTTCACGGCTTCTTGCTCTTTTTATAGACTTTTCTCTATTAAATTGCTTTAATTTCGCAATTACCGCTTTTTGCCTATTTAACTCCTGCTGTTGTTTTTCATAAGCTTTAACCAAAATTTCATGGACTTTTGCACTTTCTACAACAAAATCGTCATAATTTCCATTATATATCTGACTTTTTCCAAACTCTATCTGAACAACTTTATTAACAACTTTGTCTAAGAAAAATCTATCATGTGAGATAATTAAAACAGTACCTTTATAATTTTTTAAAAATCCTTCTAGCCATTCAATAGAGTTAATATCAAGATGATTAGTAGGCTCATCTAATAGTAAAAGTGTAGGTTCTTCAAGTAATAGTTTAGCAAGAGCAATTCTTGTTTTTTGTCCTCCTGATAAAATTTTAATTCTTTTAGTATAAATATCTTCATCAAAACCTAATCCTTTTAAGACACCTTTTACAAGACTTTTATATTGATATCCTTTAAGGTTTTCAAACGTCTGTCTAAGTTCATCATATTGGAGACTAGCAGCAACAGAATGTGTTTTTGAAATTTCTTCTGCGAGCTTAGTTAGTTTTTCTTCTATTTCTAAAAGATGATTAAATACACTTAATAGCTCGTCAAAAACTGTATTATTAGAATTTATCTCCATATTTTGAGATAAATATCCTATTTGACAATTTTTTGTGTATGTTATATCTCCAGCATCAGGGGTGAGCTCACCCGTTATAATTTTAAATAAGGTTGTTTTTCCAGCTCCATTATTGCCTACTATTGCAATTTTATCTAAATATTCAGCATGGAAATGTATGTCAGATAAAACTTCAACATCATCAAAGCTCTTTTTTATATGGTTTACAGCAATTATCATAAAAACTATCCTTTCCCTTTCTATTCTATTTTATCAATAAATGCAAAATTTCACTATATATTTCATTAGTATTATTTTTAAAAGTATTGCAAATAGAATTTGCCATATTATTTGTACTTACATTTAAGTTTAATTCAATTAGAGTTGAATTTTTTTCAATAATTTTACAGGTTACAATATATTCATGTTCTTTCTTCTTAGTGTAAACAGCATGTACATCCAAATTATTTTTTGCGCTCATATAATTATCATGAATAAATTGATCAATTTCAGCTAAAATATCTTTTTTTATTTTGTTTATATGAATATTAGCAAGCTCCGCGCCTTTTGGAGTTATTTGAAAACTTGAGATATTATCTTGATTATTTTTTATGATAAATAAAGAATTTTTTAATTCTGCCAAGTTTTGTTGAAGGGAAAAATAGTCGCAATAATTTTGTTCTAAAATAGCTGTTGTAATTTGAGAAAGTGTAAGAGGAACTGGTATTTTAGACAATAAATATAAAATAACTAATTTATTTGGTGTAGTATCTACTGGGTCATAGCTCATAAAATTTTCCTTTCCCTTTTTATACTTATTTTATATTAGAATTTATAAAAATCAAGGTAGAAAAGAGTAGCACAAAGTGTTAGACAAAAAAATTTATTTAAATTATAATTAATAATAAGAGGTGATAAAATGATAACATTATTAAGACCAAAAGTAGATTTTATATTTAAAAAGATATTTGGAGCAGAAGATAGTGCAGAAATTCTAATATCTTTTTTAAATGCAGTACTTAAAACAAAAGAAACGGATAAAATAACTAGTGTAGAAATTAAAAATACAGATGTAGAAAAAGAATATTTATGAGATAAGTTTTCAAGACTGGATATTAAAGCTATTACTCAAGATGGAACTATAATTAATATAGAAATTCAAATATCAAATCAATATAATATGATAAAAAGAACGCTTTATTATTGGAGCAAAATGTATGAATCTCAATTAAAAGAAACTGATAAATATAACAAATTAAAAACCATACTCATTAATATTGTAGATTTCAAATTTATAACAAACAATATATATCACAATTGCTATAGATTAAAACAAATAGAAACTAACGAAGAACTAAAAGATATGGAAGAAATACACTTTATAGAGCTCCCGAAACTAACAAATGCAAATAAAAATAATTTATTAGAAACATGGATAGAATTTATAAAAAATCCTGAAAGCCAAATAATAAAAGAAGTAGAAAGTAAAAATAAAGCTATCAAAAAAGCTAAAGATAAATTATCAGTTATAAGTATGGATGATGAAGAAAGAGAAAGATATTTTAAACGTGAAGAAAATTTGATTAACGAAAAAAGCTCTTTAGAATCTGCCAAAGAAAAAGGCAAAGAAGAAGGGGAGCTCAGCTCATAGGAAAAGTTAAAATTTATTATTCTGAATTAGAGCTAGATGCTAGACAGATTGCACAAAAATTAAATATAAGCCAAGAAGTTGTAGACACCATTATTTCTGATATGTTATAATTAAAATAAACTGTTATAGCTGGAACAAAAATAGTTTCAGCTCTTATATTTTTTGATTAAGGAGCAAAATATGAAGATTTCAACATTTATGAACTTAGCCACTTTTGGAATAAAAACACTAATATTTAAACAAAAGAAACCAATTTTAGGAACTATAATTTTAACAGATAAATGTAATTTAAGTTGTAAACATTGCTCGGTTAATAATTTAAATGCAATTATCCATCCATATCTACAAATAAAAGATGAAATGCACAAATTATATAACATGGGGGTAAAAATTTTATTTTTTTGTGGTGGAGAAACATTTTTATGGCAAGACAATAATAAAACTTTACGAGATCTAGTAGTTGAAGCTAAAAAAATAGGATTTCTAATTGTAAATGTGGTTACCAATGGAACTTTTAAATTAGACTTACCAGAAGCGGATTTAATTTTATTAAGTTTAGATGGAGATAGAGAAAAGCACAACTTAATACGTGGAAATACATATGATATAATAATGGAAAATATAGAACAAGCTACTAGTAATAATATATGTTTTTATATGGCTATTAATAAGATAAATATGGACAAGATAGAAAATGTATGCAGACAAGCTAAAGAACTAAAAAATGTTCGTGCAGTTTCATTTAATTTTCACACTCCATATGAGGGAACGCAAGCATTAAAATTAACTAAACAAGAAAAAAATAATTGCTGTAATACTATAGTTAAGATGATGCAAGAAGGAATGCCTATATTTAATTTAAAATCTGCATTTCCTTATATAATTAACAATACTTTTGATACACCTTGTCATCAATGTTTAGTAATAGAAAATGGAAAAATAAGTACTTGTGGCAGATGTATAGATGTAAAAGGTCTCTGTGATGAATGTGGATATTTTTTTGTTGCAGAATATACATTATTATTTAGAGGTAATCTAAAAGTGATGTGTGACATGTTAAAAACCTATTTAAAATATGTATAAAGGAGCATCTCATGATAACAACTTTAACACGAATGTGGCTTACTAAATCATTTAAGCCATTTAAATTTACATCAGATTATGATAAAAAATTAGAATATTCTAGTCTTAATAATTTAGGTCTTTATGTACATATACCATTTTGTAATAATATATGCTCATTTTGTCCATATTGTAAAGAACAGTATGAGAAAGATAAAAGTAATTTGTATATAGACAATTTAATAAAGGAAATTCATATGGTGGGTAACCAATCAATAGGAAAAAAAACTGTTACGAGTTTATATTTTGGTGGAGGTACGCCAGCTTTAGTAATAGATAGACTGCAAGAAATAATTAATGCTATAAATGAACATTTTGAAATTACAGAAGGAATAGGACTAGAGCTCCATCCTGAAAATGTAACTATAGAAACTTTAACAAAGCTAAAAAATATTGGAGTAAATAAAATAAGTATTGGCATTCAGTCGTTTCAAAATAAGTTTTTAAATATTTTAGGTAGAAAAAATGTTGATTATAGTAAAATGTTTGATGCATTAGCGAGCATATCATTTGAAACTGTATCTATGGATTTTATTTTTGCACTACCACATCAGTCTTTTGATGACCTTAAATATGATATCGATATGGCTTTTGCAAATGGAGCAAATCATATTGCTATATATCCTTTTATAAATTTTAATTTTACTAAAACAATTATTAAACCTATGAAAAATAGCGAAAAACGTAAGCTCTTAGACAAAATAACATTATACTGTAATCAGAAGGGGTATATTAGAGATTCTATTTGGACTTTTTCAAGTACTAAAAATGCAAAATATTCATCTATGACAAGAGATAATTTTTTAGGTTTTGGTTGCTCTGCTACAACTTTATTAAAAGAGCAGTTTAAAGTAAACACTTTTGATATAGATGCCTATGTAAATCGTATAGAAAAAGGAGAATTACCAACAGCGCTAACTTCATATTTTACTGTAGGTCAACGTATGGTATATTATTTATTTTGGACAGCTTATAGTACAAAGGTAAATAAAAAAGATTTTCAGGAATTTTTTGGAGCAGATATTGACAAAATTTATAAATTTGAAATTTGGCTTGCTCAAAAGATGGGATTTATAATAACTGATGGGTTAGATTATAAAATGACATTAAAAGGAGCTTTTTATTATCATTATTATGAAAGCTATTATACGTTATCTTATATAGATAAAATGTGGGAAATTTTGAGCAAAAACGCTTTTCCAGATGAAATTTTTCTTTAATAACCTGTCCCAGTATTATATTGTATACATATAATATATTAGAAGCTTATTTTTTTAGGGGGTGTTAAAATGGAAGTTGATACATTGCAACAATTATTGGCAGATTTAGGATTTCCCGTCGTTATGGTCGGAGCGTGTGGAGTGTTTATTTGGAAGATGTATCAAGCTCAATTATTAGATAAAGACAAATTATATGAACAACTCATGTTATTTCGTGAAACAAATACTAATTTGGCTGAGACAATAACACAATTAACTACTAATACGCTTGAAAATCAAGAGGTTAATTTAAAAGCCATAAAAGATGAATTGTCACAGATTAAAGAAAAAATGGACTCTGATATTGAATAACTGTTAATTTAGCTGTTGCACTATAATATAATTTAGTGTATCAGTTTTTTTAAATAGAAAATAGAGCTATTAATTTAATAATAGCCCCATTTTAGTAGATTTTATACTGCTGGTTCAGGATTTGGTTCTGGTTCTGGTGTTGGCTCAGGAGTTGGCTCTGGTTCAACTTTTGGAGCAGATGCACTAGATTGTAGTTGTATTAAAAGACTAGCAGTATCTTCCATCTTCATACTAAGTAGCATTTGGTTTTTAATTACGTCACGTAACATTCTGTTAGCTGATTGGTTAACTTTCAAAATTTCATCAAAACTAAGAGCTTGATCGCCCTCGTGTAATGTACCTAATGCAAATTGGATTTTTTCACCCTCAGCATTTACAATGTGAGAAAGACTTAGCTCTTGCATAGCTATTGAAGTTAATATAACATTTAGAGCTTCCTCTTGGTTGATTTTAATTGATGGTTCTAAATTTGGAATTGATGGCATTGACATAAATAAAACATCCTCTCATAATATATATTTTTTTTTAAGCTCCTAGGTAGCTTATACTATATATTATGTTTTTAGACGAAAAGGGTGACAAGTTATTGAAAAAATATTTTGAACATATTATATGAGAAAGGATGTGATAAAATGAGCATGCCTAATATACCAAATATATCTCCTAAGATAGAAATAGATATACAAGACACAATAAGTTTATTATTATCATCAATTGCACAAGAACAAGTAGCTATAGCAAACTTTACAACTTCACATGCTGAAACTTTAAAAGTTCTCAATAAAAAATATGCAAATGGAGAAATAACCCATGAGCAATATTTAAAAGCTTGTAATTTAGCTAAACAGACTTTAAAAGATATTACAGCAAAAGACTGGCTTTTAACAAATAAGATTGATAATATATTAGAAATTATTGAAATATATCCTAAACCTAATGAAAATTGCTCCAATGAGAAATGTTGTTTCAATAAACCTCAACCAAGACCTAGTAGATGTTGCTGTTGTAGCTCTGAAAAGTTTAAAGAATGCAGTACATATTTTGGCAGAAATGTATAAATAAAAAGCTCTCCAATTCTATCTAATAACAAATAGAGATGGGGAGCTAAAATTTTTTTAAATAGTGCTCAAGAAATTAGAGCAATTAAATATAACATAAATATTAATTTATAGGACTTGAAGTATTTAATTAGGAAATTGCTAATATTATATTCTCTCAGCTAAATAAATTTTATTATTAACCTCTACAGCAATTTGTTCTTTTGGGCTTACATCATCAATAGAATATACAAAAGAATAAATCAAAGTTTTTCTTGCTCTTGACTTCTCACCCTTGACACTCCCTACGACTAAAGGCGAGGGATTCTAAAGTGATTAAAGGACAAATTCATTTCTGCTAGTCCAGTATGACCTTTAGTTTAGGGCATGCCATTGCCCCTCCTAGGGCAGAACATTATAGTTCCCTAGGCTGATATAATGTTACCTTATATCAAAGACATTTAGTCTTTTACGGTGTTTTTACGACTTTTTCTTGTCGTGCTTCACTTTAGAAACATTTTCGGTGCATTGAATATTTTACACTAGAAATGACTACTTCTAGCAACCACCTATATTGTATTGTATCCATACAATACAATACAATACAATAAATGTTAAAATATGTCAAGAGTTTTAAAGGAAAATTTAATAGCCTTATATCCCCATAGCTCAAGCTAGTGGCTTTACGGCTTGTTTGGTAAAGGATGTGTTGAAATGAATGCTCTAAGTAGTTTATTTGAGCAAAATAATTCTAGCTCTGTTTATAAGGTAAAATCATCAAAAAGTATTTTCAGTAATTTTCTACAATCACAGTCAAAACAAACAGATGAAACTAAAAATTTAGAACAATTTACTTCATCAGCTCAGTTTAATAATAATGGCTATTTTAATTATACCGAAAGTGCATTATTAGATGAAAGAGAATTATTCAATGAGGATGACAATACTGTTGGATATAATGATAGTCAACTAGAAAAAGAGCTTGATGATGATTCACTACAGGTAATTGTTACAGGTGGAGCATTTGGTATACGTCATCGTTATGATGGCTCTGGTTTTTATATTCAATTTCCTGTTGATGCAGTAAATGGTGATATGCAACTAACCACAACAGGAATAACATGTACTTTTTATGATGATAACGGAGAAGAAGTACAAGGAAGTCCTCTTTCATATTCATATAGCGATCTAATTGATCTTGGTGCATCTGCTGACTTAGTAGAAATTTTAAAAAAGAAAGCTGCTAATCCAGAGGAACCATTTAAATATGAGCAAAATAATGATGAAAAACGTAAAGAAAATCAAGATACTACTATAGATAAATTAGAAAAAGTTGTAGAAGAAAAAGAAAAGCTCGGCGAACAAAATGGTGTTCAATATGTTGACTCGTCTAAAAGCAATTACAGAGCTCCTGTGTTTAAACCAAATACACCAGCTTATATAAAACAAGCATACTACGAGCTAAGTTATAATAATTATTTTGCAAGCTAACTACTGCTTTCATCTCATTTTAATCAAGTGAGATGAAAATTTTTTATTTAATACAAATAAACTATGAATTATGGCATTTAAATAAATTTGTATTATTTATATATTATAATGAGCATTAGATAAATTATTTATAAGTAAAGGATGTGTTGCGATGAATGCTCTCAGTAGTTTATTTGATCAAAATAATTCTAGTTATGTTCCTAAAGTAAAATCAGCAAACAGTTTATTTAGTAATTTTATGCAATCAACGTCAAGACAAATAGAGAAAAATGAAAATATAGGAAAATTTACTTCATCATCTTTGTTTGATAATAATGGATATTTTAATTATACTGAAAGAGCATTATTAGATGATGAGAATAATATTAAAGAGTCGGATAGCCCCGTAGCAAAAGAAATTGATGCTAATTTACCAAAAGGCACAAAAGCAGTTTTGAATATTGAACTTCAATCAATCGAACTCAGTTTTAGTGATGGCTCAGGATTTATGATTGATGCTCCGGAAGGAGCAACAGGTGTTAGTATGAAAACAACAGAAGAGGGAATGACATTTACCTTTTATGATAAAAATGGCAATGAAGTAGGCTTTCCTGTTTCATATTCATATGATGAATTATCTAAAATGGGAGCATCTGATGCATTTATAGCTGCTTTAAAAAATAGTATTACACAAGATCAAGATGCTAACTATGATCCATTGCAAGATGATAAAAAAGATGCTGAAAAAAGAGCTAAACAAAAAGATGCTACTATGGATAAATTAAAAGAAATTATCAAAGAAAAAGAAAAGCTCGGCGAACAAAATGGAGTTCAATATGTTGACTCATCTAAAAACAATTACAGAGCTCCTGTGTTTAAACCAAATACACCAGCTTATATAAAACAAGCATACTACGAGCTCAGTCAAAATAACTATTTTGCAAGCTAACTCAATATATGGTATACTGATGCGAAGATTATTTATAATTATAAACTACACCGTCAGCTGAAGCTACCATCTCCAATGGTTCCCTCTTTTAAGGTGGTAACAGTACCAAAGGTACAAGGAGTGGTTAATGGTAGACTATACAAGTAGACTTTTAAGCAATTATATATTTTTACTATTATTTTAAAGTACTGTGACTATACTTTAGCCATACCAACAAATGGAGAAAAACAATGTTACTTAAATACAAAAATTTAATTATCAGAAATGCAACAACCACCGATGTCGAACAGCTTGCAGCATGGTGGAATGATGGAAAAATAATGGTACACGCAGGGTTTCCGAATGGAGCAGGTCAAACTGCACAATCAATTGCTGATAGTTTAGAAAAAGACACCGATGACACTCATAGACAACTAATTATTGAAATTGATAATGTCGCAGTGGGCGAAATGAACTATCGCAACAAAAGTAATGGAGTTGCTGAAATTGGAATAAAAATTTGTGACTTTTCTAAGCAAAATAAAGGTAATGGAAAAATTATTTTAAGTATGTTGATATATTCATTATTTAATGATTTGGAATACAACAAAATTATTCTTGACACCAATCTAAAAAATAAAAGATCACAGCATGTGTATGAGAAACTTGGCTTTAGAAAGTTACGTATTAATAAAAATTCATGGACAAATCAAATGGGTGAACTCCAATCATCTATTGATTATGAATTGTATCCATCTGATTTTAATAACTTCTTATTATGAGCATAATCAAAACTAAGACGAGAGAAAATCCTCGTCTTTTTTGCGTCAAATAAAACTTATTATTGAATAAACATTGCATCACCAAAACTAAAAAATCTATATTCTTGCTCTACGGCAGTTTTATATGCTTCTAAAATATTATCTCGATTGTATAAAGCACTAACGAGCATAATTAATGTAGATTCTGGCAAATGAAAATTTGTAATAAGTTTATCTACTATTTTAAACTTATATCCAGGAGCTATAAAAATATCAGTTTCTCCACTAGCAGATTTAACTTTACCAAATTTATCTGCAATACTTTCTAATACTCTCGTACTAGTTGTACCAACTGAAATTATATTTTTTCCATTTTCTTTTGCAGTATTTATAATATTAGCATTTTGTTCATCTAATTGATAAAATTCAGAATGCATTTTATGCTCAGCTATATTTTCAACTTTTACAGGTCTAAATGTGCCAAGTCCAACATGTAGAGTTACATAAGCAATTTTTACACCTTTTTGCTCAATTTTTTCTAATAAATCTTGTGTAAAATGCAATCCCGCCGTTGGAGCTGCTGCACTGCCATCATTTTTTGCATATACAGTCTGATATCTATTTTTATCTTCTAATTTTTCAGTAATATATGGAGGGAGCGGCATATGACCAAGCTCATCTAAAATTTGCTCCCAAATTCCATTATAAGAAAATTTAAGAATTCGTTTTCCATCATCAATAATATCTATTACTTCGCCACTCAAAATTCCATTACCAAAAGTTAATATATCACCAATTTTAGCATTTTTTCCTGGTTTAACTAACACTTCAAAACAATTATCTTCTAATCTTTTAAGGAGCAGTATTTCTATTTTCCCACCTGTTTGTCTAGTCCCAAAAAGTCTTGCTGGTATAACTTTTGTGTCATTTAAGATAAGACAATCTCCTTCATTTAAGTAATCTATTATATCACAAAAATGTTTATGAAAAATAGTATTATTAGCTCTGTTAAGTACCATAAGTTTAGAAGAAGTTCTATCTTTTAATGGAGTTTGAGCAATTAAATCTTCAGGCAATTTAAAATAAAAATCTGATGTTTGCATAGTTTCCTACTTTCTAACTGTTTTCTAATTTTTTAGAAGTATCGCCAAATTTTAGTAAAAATATGCAAAAAAAAACTAAAAGGCTTAAGACCTCTTAGTTGTTAATCAATGCTATTTCTTCTTTTGATAAAAAGTTACAAAGAGCAGCGCTTGCATCTTGCTCATCTTCTCCATCAACAATAAGTTCGAGTATTTCTCCATTTATAGTTCCTAGACTCATCATTCCCATAATACTTTTAGCATTAATTTTCTTATCTAATAATTGGATAAAAATTTGACTTTCAAATTTACTTGCCAATTGTACAAAAAGTGCAGTTGGTCTTGCTTCTAATCCATTTTTAAACTTTAATGTAACAGATGTGTTAATCATCAAAAAATCCTCCTCATTTTTGCCTCATCTCTTTGGCTATTTGACTAATTTTTTTAAATCTGTGAGAAACACAAGATTTAGAAACGGGTGGTTTAAGTTTAGAACCTAATTCGCCTAAAGTTGCTTCTTTATATTCAAGACGCAAATTAGCCAATTGTTCTAAATTATTAGGTAAGTGATTAAGTCCTATGGTATTTATTAAAAAATTTATGTCTTCTAGTTGAAAAACAGAACTACTTATCGTTTTTGAAAGATTAGCAAGCTCACAATTAACTGATCTATTTACATGATTTCGCACTTCTTTAACAACTCTAATGTTTTCAAGTTCTAATAAAGCATTATGAGCACCCATTATATTTAATAAATCTACTATTTGCGAACTTTCTTTTAAATATACAATAAAATTTTTGCGTCGCTTAACCACTTTTGTTTTTATCTCTAGTGTATCTAACAAATTTTTGATATACTCTGCTTTATCTTTAGTAAATGCAACAAATTCTAAATGATATGCTTTTTGTGGATTAGTAAGCGTACCTCCACCTAAAAATAATCCCCTAATAAAAGCTCTTTTAAAGGATAATTTATTTAGGTTGTTATAATTAATTTTAGCATTATCAATGCTTAATGTAAATAAAAATTTTTTTCCTCTATTTATGTCTAAAGAGTTTATCGTACAATTTTCCAATTTTTTAAGAAAAAATTCATATTTTTTATAATAATTATCAGTTCCTAAAATTATAAGACTTTTATTTTTTTTAATTTTTTTAGAAATAAATATAAAACCTTGTAATTCTTCTAACATATTTTCTTTGATATTAGCAAGTTCATCTTTTATTTGTGAGCAAAATGACATTTTTATCCTCCGCATTTAAAAATATATTTAGATAGTTCTGTTGAATTATGTCTTATATGTCCTCGTACACCATCTATTTTTGCGACATCAACCTCAATTCGTTGAATTCTTTTCCAAAGTTTATTTCTTCTATTATATTTTAATAAATGAGCTCCTTCTTCAGCATATTGTTTAATATATTTTTTTTTAATTTTTGTTGAGCTAATTATGACAGTATCTATAACATTTGCTCCCAAATATTTTTCAATTTCTTTAACATGATCTTCAATTGTAAAATTTGTTGTTTCTCCTGGTTGACTCATAATATTAGAAATATAAATTTTTTTAGCACTGCTTTTTGTAATAGCACGAGCAACTTTTTTTACAAGCAAGTTAGAAATTATACTTGTATATAAGCTCCCAGGTCCTAAAATTATTATATCTGCATCTCTAATTGCTTTTAAAACATCGGGTGTTGGCTCAGCAAATTCAGGCTTTAAAACAATTTTTTCAATTAAAGCCTTATTTTGCTTACCATACTCTACAATTTCTGTCTCACCAACTACTTCTTTTCCATTAGAAAATAGAGCATGTAAATTTACATTCTCAAGAGTTACTGGCAAAACTTTTCCTGTAATTGCAAGTACTTTACTTGTAACTTGTATTGCACTACCAAAACTACCACTTAAATTTGTTAGAGCTGCCAGAAGCATATTTCCAAAATTTTGATCTTTTAAAGTACCTTCTTTAAATCTATATTGTAATAATCTTTTCATTATAGGTTCTGTATTAGCAAGTGATACGAGACAATTTCTTATATCTCCAGGAGGTGATATATTGAGCTCTGTTCTAATTAATCCAGAATGTCCACCATTATCAGAAACTGTAACAATTGCTGTTATATCATTAGTATATTTTTTTAATCCTTTAAGCATTGTGGAAAGGCCTGTTCCTCCCCCTATTGCAACAACTTTCATACTATTTGCCCCTTTTAGTGTCTTTTTCTATGTCCCTAAATTCTATATTTACCATATATTTATTTTTCTTTAAATATTCACCGAGCTCATTTGCAACAACAACAGATCGATGTTTTCCACCAGTGCACCCTATTCCAATTACAAGTTGGTTCTTTCCTTCCTTGGTATATAGCGGAGCTAAAAACCCTACCATATCTGTTAATTTATTAAGAAATATCTCAGTATTCATATCATTAAAAACATAGTTTCTAACTTCCATAGTATTCCCCGTATGAGCTCTTAGGTGCTTGTTGTAATAAGGATTTTTTAAAAATCTCACATCAAAAACAAGGTCAGCATCAACTGGAACTCCATATTTAAAACCAAAAACTATAATAGTAATTACAAGTCCCATAAATTCATTATTTTGTTCAAATATATTTATTAACAACTCTTTTACATCTTTTGGTAAAATATGAGTGGTGTCTACTATATAATTTGCTTTTTGTTTAATATCTATTAAAAATAGTCGCTCTTCTTCTAAAGCATCTTGTATTCTTTGTTCTTTTGCGAGAGGATGAATTCTTCTTGTTTCTTTAAATCTTTTTATTAATTCTAAATCTGCGCATTCAAAAAATAAAATTGTATGACGAAATTGCTTTAGTATATCTAAATTTAAAAATAACTCATTAAATAACATCCCACCTCGTATATCAATTCCAAGTACGATTTTTTTGTATTGATGGTTTTTATCATTGATGAGCTCAATAAAATTTGGTAAAAGACTTGGTGGTAAATTATCAATACAATAGTATCCAATATCTTCAAAGCATTTTATAGCAGTACTTTTTCCAGCGCCTGACATACCTGTTACTATTATAAATTCCATAATTTTTCTCCTTTAGTTAATTTAACATTTTAATTTCCTCTTCTAACATAACACCAAACTTTTCATAAACATTCTTTTTAACTTCTTGTATTAAAATTAATACATCTTCACAAGTTGCATTGCCTAAATTAACAACAAATCCACAATGTTTTTCTGAAACAGCTGCATTTCCTACTCTAAATCCTGACAAACCAGCATCTTCAATTAATTTGCCAGCAAAATATCCAGTTGGACGCTTAAATGTGCTTCCAGCACTTGGATAATTTAAAGGTTGTTTATTTTTTCGTTTTTGTATAAAATCTTGCATTTTTTTTGTGATATTATCTTGTGGAGCTAATTCTAACTTAATTGTAGCTTGTAATACAATTAAATTTTCTTTTGCAATTATACTAGTTCTGTAGCCTAATTCCATCTCCTTATTTTTTAATTCTTTTATTTCCCCTTCTGGAGTTAACACCAGTACATCTTCTAATACATTTTTTATTTCTCCATCATAGGCTCCAGCATTCATGGTTACTGCTCCACCTATTGTCCCTGGAATACCATGAGCAAACTCAAACCCAGAAAGAGAATTTTCTTTAGCCAATAGAGCAACTTTACTAAGTTTAGCACCTGCACAAGCTGTAATTCTATTTTCATGCAACTCAATATGACTCAAATTTTCACTCATTAAAATTATAACACCATCAAAACCTTTATCACTTGCAAGTACATTAGTTCCCTTTCCTAATAAATAATATCTTTTATTTTCTTCTCTACAAATATTAATGATTTTACTTATTTCATCAAAATAAAAAGGAGTAACCAGTATTTTGGCAGGTCCACCGATTTTAAAGGAAGTATAATTTTTTAAAGGTTCATTAAACTTAATTTGTTCTATGGTTAAAAATTTTGATAATTTTTCTATAATTTTTTCCATTACATCGCTCCTATGCTTATTGACTAATATAGCTATCTATTTATTATTATAATATTAATCAAAAGACTTGTCTAATGTCAATTATTTTTACCATAAATAAAAAAGGTAAGCATTAGTTTATATACTAATAACTTACCACAAATTACTTAAAACTATTACAATGTAAGAGTTTTTCTTGAATATAATAAAATTTGTCCAATTTCATCCATATTGCTAATACGTCCTACTTGTAAAGACTTTTGTCCGCAAACTTTATATACACAAGTTCCACAGGCAATAAGCTCAACACCATATTGCTCTAATGCGTAGAGTATATCTAAAACTTTTGAACCAGGAGTCAGCAGTCTTACACCTGAATTATAAAAAATAATCGCATCAGGTTTAATAGGGGATGCAAGTACTTTTCTAAGAAAAACACCTAGAAGACTGCTCCCAACACCGTCGTCACCTCGTCCTAGAGATTCACTGTTTACTATTACAACACTATTATACATAACAATTCACTCCTAAAACATTTATTTCTTCATTATATGCAAACTATGTTATTTTAGTGATTTATACTTTTACCAAATAAATGAGCAATTAGAAATTGTTTTTGGAATACTTATAGAACTTAAATCATAACAATTTAAAAAAGCATCTTCAGCAATCGACAAAACTGTTATACCATTTATATATTTTGGAATATTTGCAACAGTAACAGTTGGTTCAGCTGCTAAAATTGCACCTGTAAATTTATCAAATTTAACTCTCCCCCCCTTAATAGTAGACACCTCAACCCATTCACCTGAATTAGCATTTATATTTTGTATTGCAGTATTGCCCAAAGTGTATATAGCTCGAGCAGTTTGTGGAAGTTTCAATTTCAAATAATCCCACTCTTCACTATTTCCGTTAAAATAAACTGTTGATAAGTTTTGACATCCCTTAAAAATATAATTATCATAAATTGGAGCAATTGTATTAGGTAAAGTTACAGTTGATAAGTTATTACACCAAGCAAAGGCTTGTTCTCCTATATAAGTAACAGTATTAGGAATATTTATAGTTTTTAGGTTAAAACAGTTTTCAAATGCTTGTTTACCAATACTTTCAATTCCTGGAAAAATATTAATTGCTGTTAAATTCCAACAAAATCCAAAAGCATATTCTCCAATAGATTTAATATTACTTGGAATGGTTATCTCTTGTAAAAAATTACATCCATAAAATGCCCCATTTCCAATATAGCTAATTGTAGTAGGAATATTGACCATTGTTAAATGACTATTATTATTAAAGGCATTATCTCCAATCCCTTTAATAGTTATTCCATTTATTTGAGCTGGTATATTTGCAATAGTTATTGTATCATCAGCATCAATAATAGTTCCTGTTTTAAAGTCTATTTGAAGGTTACCACCTACAATACCGGGTACTGATACCCATTGAACTGGTAACACTGATGGTGCATAATGATATTGATTATATGGACCAGCATAAGACATACCATATGTAGTACTTATAACACTGCTAAAAGATTGTAATACTATAGCTCCAAATATTAATTTTTTTGACTTTTTATTCATAAAAAATTCTCCTTTACAAAATCTATTTTTAGAAATATATTCCGAACAGAATTATAACATAAATAGGAAAAAAATGTAATATATTTTTTAATTTTTTTTGTCATTTTATAATATAAATTCATCTTACTTATCGACTTACTCGCCTCTTGCGTAGACACCTCCCCTTAAAAGGGAAAACTCTACTGGTAGGCTTTTAAGCAATTATATATTTTTACTATTATTTTAAAGTACTGTGACTAAAAATAGTTTTATATTTGTAAGCAATTGCACTTGAAATCCTATTGTTTATAATGATATATGGAAATCAAGTGCTTTTTTTATGCTATATCATATCAAGTGCAACAAGAATTGGAATTGTAAAGAATACAAATGCACAAAAGACTATAACGCAGGCAGATTTTTTATAGCCTAGCTTATAATATCTAGGTACATTCAATAGTGCTCTTACTACAAATAAAACCATTATAAGCGTAGAAGCATCTCCAAAGAAATATAGACTTGCTACTCCTGATACTGCTATTATTATGAAATATATTATCGTCAATAACATAAATTTTACCTCCTTATGTAAAATGTTTACAATAATAAAATTTAAAACTATTATTATAATATTTTATTTATTCATACATACATACATAAAAAATTCATTTATTTATATTATATGCATGCATGCATGATTAATACTGCTCGGAGTTAGATTACATAAAGATAAAAGAAAGATAAAAGTATGTATAGACATAAAAAAAACACTAGAGATAAATCTCTAATGTCTTTATGCGGATGAAGGGAGTCGAACCCTTACACCCTGCGGCGCTAGATCCTAAGTCTAGTGCGTCTGCCAATTACGCCACATCCGCATATAATGAGCCACCCGGGGCTCGAACCCGGGGCCACTTGATTAAAAGTCAAGTGCTCTACCTACTGAGCTAGTGACTCAAATTCAGGGCTAGAAGGATTTGAACCTTCGAATGCAGGAATCAAAATCCTGTGCCTTACCGCTTGGCGATAACCCTATAAGGGTGGAAAATGGGGATCGAACCCACGACCTCCAGGACCACAATCTGGCGCTCTAACCTACTGAGCTATTCCCACCATATATTAAAATATACGTACCCACAGGGATTCGAACCCCGGACCCACGCCTTAGAAGGGCGTTGCTCTATCCAGCTGAGCTATGGATACATAAAGCGGGTGATGGGAATCGAACCCACGTAACCAGCTTGGAAGGCTGGTGTTCTACCATTGAACTACACCCGCATACTACAATGATGTTGTCGACATCTCGTTGACAAAATGTAGTATATACCAATTGAATTTAAAAGTCAACACCTTTTTTAAAAAAAATTGTATTTTTTTAGAAAAACTTTATCTTTTTCGTCTAAAATAGCTTTTTTTAGTAAGTCTGGTCGTTTTTTGAACGTATTTAACAAAGAATTTTCTCTTCTAAATTTTTCAATATTTTTATGATTACCAGATAATAAAACTTCAGGAACTTCTTTTCCCTCAAAATTTTGTGGTCTTGTATAATGATCGTGTTCAAGCAATCCTTCGCTAAAACTTTCATTTTCAAAAGATTCTTCTTTACCTAAAACATTTGGAATTAATCTTATTATGCTATCACTTATAATTAGAGCAGCTAATTCTCCACCTGTTAGCACAAAATCACCTATAGAAATTTCATCTGTTACAATTTCATTAATTGCTCGTTGGTCTATTCCCTCATAATGACCGCATAAAACAATGAGCTCTTGTTCTTTTGAAAATTCTACCGCCATTTCTTGCTTCCACGTTCTCCCAGCAGGGCTCATATATAAAACTCGTGGCTTTTTATCTTTTAAATTTTGACAAATATCTCTGTAGCAATCAACTACTGGTTTTGCTTTTATGAGCATACCAGCTCCTCCACCATATGGGTAATCATCAACTTGATTATGTTTATTGCCTGAATATTTTCTAAAGTCAACTGCTTCTATTTGTACTAAATTATTTTTTATTGCACGCCCTATAATACTATGCTTTATAGCTTCTTCTATCATTTCAGGAAATAATGTCATTATTATAATTTTCATATTTTATATTTTATTCCATTTTCTATCAAAAATTTTTAAATTTCTTCAAGCCCTTCTAGTAACTTAACTGTCATAATTTTATTTTCTATATCAACATTTAAAATACAGTTTTTAATGGCAGGAATGAGTAGCGGTTTTGGGTTATCTGCTCTTTTTATTACATAAACATCATTTGCACTACTAAATAAAATATCATCTATAATTCCAAGCATTCGCCCATCTTCTGTTTGCACTTTAAGATCATATAAATCACTGATATAATATTCATTTTTATCAAGTGGTAATGCATTCTTTTTATCAATTTTAATTAGACAATTTTTAAAAATTTCTCCTTCTTCAATAGTATTTATATCTTTTAATTTTAATAATACAAAATTTTTATGAAATCTAACCTCTTCAATATCATATTGATTGAGTCCTTTTTTATTCTCTATAAAAATACTATCAAGCTTTTTAAATCTATTATTATCGTCAGTTGATGGTAAAATTCTAAGTTCACCTTTTAAACCATGTGTATTAACAATTTTTCCTACAGTAAATGTATCCATATTTTTCTCCTCTCAAAAAAAGAGGGAGCATATGCTCCCATAAATTTCTATTTGCTATTTAACTTCTTTTTCAGCTTTTTTTATAAGTGCTTTTACAGTATCAGTTGGTTTTGCTCCATTTTTAAGCCATTTTTCAACAGCTTCTTTATTTATTTTTAGTTCATTTGGTTCACTACAAGGATTGAAATATCCAATTTCTTCAATAAAACGACCATCTCTTGGATAACGAGAATCTGCAACTACAACTCTATAAAATGGAGCTTTTTTTGCTCCCATTCTTTTTAAACGTATTTTTACCATTTTGTCCACCTCTAAATTATTTTTTAATTTTACATAAAAGGAAGTTTAAAATTACTTCTTTTACCTTTTGTCATTCCAGAAAACTGCTTCATCATAGTTTTCATTTGTTCAAATTGTTTCACAAGACGATTTACTTCTGCAATATCACATCCAGAACCTTTAGCAATCCTTTTTTTACGTGATAAATTTAATAAAGCTGGATTGTGTCGCTCTTCATTGGTCATAGATAATACAATGGCTTCTATTCTAGAAACTTGTTTTTCATCTACATTAATATCTCCCATTTTTGCCTTATTCATTCCAGGAATCATATTAAGCAAATCACCAATAGGCCCCATATTTTTAACTTGTTTCATCTGCTCTAGAAAATCATTAAAATCAAATTCAGCTTTTCTAATTTTAGCTTCAAGTTCACGACTTTTCTCTTCATCAAAGCTTTGTTGAGCTTTTTCTATTAAAGTGAGCATATCACCCATGCCTAATATTCTCGATGCCATTCTTTCAGGATGAAACGGTTCAAGTTCTGACAATTTTTCACCCATACCTACATATTTTATAGGTTTGTTTGTAACTGCCTTTACAGAAAGAGCTGCTCCACCTCTGTTATCTCCATCAAGCTTAGTCATAATTACGCCATCAATTCCAAGAGCTTCATTAAAAGACTCTGCAACATTTACTGCATCTTGACCTGTCATTGCATCAACAACAAGCAATATCTCCTTAGGCTTAATCTCTGTTTTAATATTTTTAAGCTCTTCCATTAAAACTTCATCTATGTGAAGTCGTCCAGCCGTGTCAATCATAACTACATCATGATTATTTTCTTTTGCATATGCAATCCCTCGCTTTGCAATTTCCACTGGATTTACATTTGTTCCTAGTTCGAATACAGGTACCTGAACTTGAGAAGCCACTTTTTTTAACTGATCAATTGCTGCTGGTCTATATACGTCACAAGCAACAAGTAAAGGACGTTTTCCTTGGGATTTTATAAGATTTGCTAGCTTTCCTGTTGTTGTTGTTTTTCCAGCACCTTGTAATCCTACCATAAGTATTGGAGTTATACCTTTTGTAGCAAACAAAATCTTACTTTGAGTACTCCCCATAAGGCTTACTAGTTCATCATTTACGATTTTTATAACTTGCTGACCAGGTGTTAAGCTTGACATAACTTCTTCACCAACAGCTCGAGCTTCAATTGTCTTAATAAAGTTTTTTACCACTTTAAAGTTTACATCTGCTTCTAACAGAGCAAGCTTAACTTCTCTTAATGCTCCTTTTACATCTTTTTCAGTAAGTTTTCCTTTACTTTTAAGATTTTTAAATACATCTTGCAGTTTGGTTGATAATTGATCAAACGCCACTACTACGCCCTCCTAAATCTCATTTTTTAACTCTGCCAATAGATTTTTAATATAAACTAAATCTTGTTCTTTTAGAGGAACAGTATTAGAAACTAATTTATCTAGTTTTTCTACAATTTCTTCCAAAGCCATAAACTTTTTCACAAGACCTAGTTTAACTTCAAACTGAACTAACTTTCGTTCAACCTTGTTTATAGTGTTATAAACGCTCTGCCTACTAATATTATACATATCTGAAAGCTCACGTAATGAAAAATCTTCAAAATAATAACCTGTTATTAACTCTTTTTGCTTTGGGGTGAGAAGATTTTGATAAAAATCATATAAATATGAAATTTCTAATACTTTTTGCATAAGTCGCTCCAATTGTGTCAACCTAAATTGATTTACAGTAAAATTATATGTATGAGCATTAGAATTGTCAAGCCCTAAAAATTTATTATTAAACAGCTCTTGTTTATTATTAAAATACTAGCTATAAAATTATAATACTTATCATATATATAAGTATGTCCAAATTTGTATATTACGTGAGAGGAAGGAATATTTTTATGAATATAAAGAAAATCAAAAAATTAATACCAACTATAGGTATAATATTTTTAATGGTTTATTTATTGCTCCAATCTAAAATAGGAATTGAAGGAGCAACGCTTGGATTATTGCTTTGGTTTAATAAAGTATTACCATCACTATTACCATTTATGATTTTATCTAAAATGCTCTTTAAATTAAAAACTATTTTTAAACTAGAAAAGTATTTAAAAAAATTTTCTAAAAAATATCTAAAACTAGAGGCTGTTAGTTTATTAACCTTTATTTTAGGTTCACTAGGAGGTTCTCCTACTGGTGCGTTTCTTACAAAAGATTTACTAAATGAAAAAAGAGTGTCCAAAACTGAAGCTCTAAAAGTGCTTTGTTTTTCTAATAATACAGGTCCTCTTTTTATTATAGGCACAGTTGGGACAATACTTTTAAATGATTCTAGACTTGGATGGCTATTAGTATGTATACATATTTTGTCAGCTCTTGTTATTCTTTCATTAACAACTTTTTATACCTCGGATGACAAAGAAGAACCTGATACAAATTATACTACAACACAAAGCTCTAATACATCAAAATCAGACGCAGTAACATTTGATTTAGCTTTTACTTCATCAGTTCGAGAAAGTATGGAAACCATTCTTTATGTTGGGGGATTTATAATATTTTTCTCTGTAATAATTAATATGCTCAAACATTTTCCAGGAACTAGTGAATTTATAACTGCATTAGCAAATTTAGTTAATATCGAGCCTAAAATAATGGAAAGTCTGTTATTTGGTAGCTTAGAGTTTTCAAACGGAGCTGCTCTTATTGCAGGTCTTCATGGTCAATATACTGGTGTTTTACCATTCTTGTCTGCAATGATTTCTTTTGGAGGTCTTTGTGTATATTTTCAAACATCTCAAATTGTAAGCGCTTATAAAATACGCTTAAACATATATTTTATCTCAAAAATAACACAGGCTGTATTTGCATATTTAATAACTATATTTCTATATCCAATATATCAACAACATATCTTAAAATTTCCTGCTAATTTAAATATTACATCACTATTATTAATTATAATATTATGGCTTATTATTGTAATTATCTTAAATATTAAGTCGGATAAAAAAGTAATAATAAATTCAACAAGTTTTAATAAAAAAACATTAGATAATAAAAACTAATTAAGAAGTGGCTATCGAGCTAAATAATAATTAGTTTGATATAGTCACAGTACTTTAAACTCAAAGCCTCCAAAGCCTCCCATAAACCACCCTTGAGTTACCTAGCAAGAGGCGGTGTGGTGGGATGTGGCACCTTTAACTAATGGAATGGTTCAGAGAAAGGAGAATTCTTGCCTTTTTTAGTTAAAGCTTTTTCATCATATAATATTCGTTATAATACTTTTCCTTTAATTTCATAGAATGAAATTCTGTGCCATATACTTCAAATCCCATTGATGCATACAAATAAATTGCAGGATATTGCTCTGTCACAACTTGTAATTCTACTTGTTCAATAATTTTTAAATCGTAAGCTTTTTGAATTGTAGCAGATAATAGTTTTTTGCCTATACCAGTCCCTCTATACATTGGACAAACATAAAAACTAGTAATTACAGCTCTATGAGCTAATTTTACTCGACTGTTCTTTGTTATACAAATAATACCAATAATTTCATCATCTTCAAATGCACCAAAAAAATAATTATTCTTGTTTTTTAGTCTATCAGAGTATATTAGCGTATCATTTTTTATCTCTTCTTCATAAGATGAACCAAAGGCTTCAGGAGAATTTTTAAGAGCTTCATGCCTAATTTTTTTTAGTATTTCTCCATCATTGCAACATAGTTGTCTAATAAACATATCTATTCCTCCTATTAATATCTAATGTTTTATAATATGCTATCTGCTATTTCTCTATTTATAGGTATTCCAACCGTAATTTATTGTATCACATAATCTTATAAATCTAAATGAAATGATAATTAAGTAAAGTATATGAAATTTCCAAGTTACAATTTAAAATAGAATATCTATTTTATACATAAAAAAAACAAAATATTTACTAATAACATAAAAATTTTTATAATTATATTATACAAAAAATTAAACAAATTACAATGAATATATATATTCATGCACAAAAATATTAATAATTATGTTTTATTGGAAAATTTTTCTTGACATTTAGAAGGGGGGCGTATATAATGGACAAGTATTAGTATATAATAAACAAGTATTAGTAAAAGGGGGATAAATACAATGTCAAAAAACCTTAATCTTTTAATAATTGGATCATTATTATTACAACCTCTGACTTTAACAACAAATTATTTGTATGGTGAAGAATTAACTAAAATTACAAATCCAATAAATAATTCAGAAATGTTATGTATCTCAGAAGATTTATTTACATATAAAATAAATGATGATTTATTACCTTCAATTCCAGATGAAAATTTTCCTAATTTAGATGATGATATGATGCTTGATATTATTTATGATGAACAATATCAAGAAGAATACACAGAAGAAATTCTTTTAGAACCAGAAGATGAATTTGAAATAGATAGACTAAAAACTAAAAATAATATAACTACACTACAATTAGATGTAAAAGATAAAAATCTTTTAGAAGGAAAATCTACAGCTCGTATTCCAGATGATATACTTGAACTTGCTATTGAGACTTTATTAAAAGAAGCTAAAGAAGAAAAAAGTGTGCCAATTTTAGATATAGATGTTAATAATCCAGCTGAAGCTTACGCTGTTGAAATTGATTTGGATGCTAACACATTATTTCAAATTTTAGATAATAAAGACTCTTCCATTGAAATAAATACAAATTTAGGTAGTTTTATATTAGATTATGATTTACTTTATGAATTAAGTAAAAAAACTAAAAATGATTATCTTTCATTTAATATAATTTCTAATCAAGGATTAGATTTAACTTCAAGACAACAAGATATAATTGGAACTAGATTTGCTTATGATATAATTGTTGAAGCAAATAGCAAAGAGCTCGAAAATTTTATAAATGATTTTGAAATAAAAGTAGCATATGATATGCCTGAAGGCAATGACTCAAATACAGCTAAAACTTTTGCTGTAAATAGAAAAGGATACTTGGAAACATTACCTACAATATTTACAAATAATAGTAGTGATTTAACTTTTAAAACAAATCATTTTTCAGTATTTATGTTAGATACTGAACCGCAATCAAATTAAAAATTTAATCATCTTTTTGATATAAAAAACTATCAGAAAGGTGATTTTTTCTTAATTTACAAATAATCAAAGGAGATGTACATATGGTAGAAAATTTATTAATTTTAAAAAAACATTTAAATGAAGTAGAAAATCAACAATTTTTATTGCAAAATACTTTGATATCTATTGAAGATAATTTTTCAATATCTACAGCAGATTTAAAGCAATATTTAAACGAAACTGAAAATAACGATCCATTAATTCAAAATATTTTGACATCTATGGAAGAAATTTTTTCGATATCTACAATAGAACTAAAACAATATTTTGAAGAAGTAAAAAATCAACAATTATATATACAAAATTTTATGAGCTCTATTGAAGAAACTGTTACTACATATTTCCCAATTTCTATAGAAGAATTAAAAACTCTTGCTCAACAAGAAATTAATGATTTAGAGAATTTAAAAGAAAAAATAGTTTTTAATAATAATCTGACTCAAGAAACCAAACAAACTGCTCAAAATAACCAAATTCAAATGAATATTGTAAGTTCTAAATTTGAAGATTTAAGTGGTGATATAAAAAATCAAAATTCAGAATATAAACAAACATTTGAGCAAATGTTCCATAAAATAGAAAATATATTACAAGCTCAACAACAATTAGAAAAAATACTAGAGCAAAAGGAATTAGAAAAAGAACCAACACAAACGGAAAAAAATCTTTATACTAAATTTTTAACTTTATGTTGCTCTTTTTATAAAAAAACTTCTCTTAAAGAGCATGTTTGGATGGCAACTATTTTCATTCTCTTATTTAATATAATTTTTTAAATAAAAAAATTAAAAATCCCGCTTATGATGAATAAAAAGCGGGATAAAAAATGATTAATAAACTCTTATATCAAAAATTCTAGCGTGTTTATCTCCATAAGTTGATTTAACAATTACTTTAAGATTGTCAAATGACGCTCCTGTTACATCAAGCGTATTAACTCTTTGGAAATTATTATTTACTTCAATCTCTTTAACAAGTTTTCCATCTTTTTCACATAATACAACATAGTCTTTTACAAGAACAGGAGGCATCGCCACTGGTTGTCTTGCCTTAGTGCGATGAGATTGCGTTGGAATTAGAGTGCAACTAAAGTTAGGGTCAAATCTTAAAACTACTTCTTTTGCTTTAATTTCTTTGTTGAAATTAATATTAATCCATTCTTCACCATTCATTTCATCAGAAATCCAACAATGTTGCTCATCGTCAACTCGTCTTGCATAATCGCCATTAATGTTTGTAGGCTCGCCACCTTCAATATTAGAAGAAGCAGTTATAACAACTTCATCTTTTTTCACAAGGTCATAGTCATCTCTTGCGACAATACCTGGAATATAGCAGTCCTGTCTAATAAGTCTTTGTTGGAGCTCATCAATATGTTCACCCACTTGTCTTGGAGAAATATTTTCACGAAGAGCAATTGACACTGCAACACCAACTGCTTGAGCCATAGTAGCACCTGTTGCCATAACACGAGCAGAGCTCATTGCCATATGTGATGCACTCATACATCTACCACCAATATATAAGTTTTCAATATTTCTACTGTATAAACATCTATAAGGAATTGTATAAATATCAGTTATCTCATGCCAAATTGTTCCACGCTCTTGTGGATTAATAGATTTTATACCACCAACTGAATGGTCATCCATTGTCCAACCACCATAGGCAACAGCATCAGGAAATCTTACAGATTTATCTATATCATTTTGGTTTAATACATAGTCACCATAAATTCTTCTTGATTCACGTTTTCCAGCAATAGAGCTTATCCAATCTATAACAAGATTTTCCGTTTCTTCTTTTGGAAAATGATCGCTATTTTTAATATAATCAAATACGCCATATAAATATTTTATAAGCTCTGTTCTGATATCTTCACTTTCAGAAATTTCACCATCAAGCTCTATCCACCAATAACCATGAGTAAGTTCAGGGATACCTCGCTTACCAAGCATTTCTTTTGTATATTCGTATGCCCATTCAGGACGTTTAAATGGAGTTTTAACTCCCGAATCTTTCATAGAAAATAAACAAGAGCTACCCATTACATGCTTATTTGCCTCAACAGGAGCAAGTGATTCGCCATATGTATCACGTGCTTCATGACCAATTGTATAGTCTGCTCCAGCAAGATATGCGAGCATTCCATCTCCAGTTGTATCCGCAAAATATTTAGCTTCAAAAGTATATTCTATTTCTGTTGTAGATTGAAGAGCTTTTACTTTTAATATTTTATTATTTTCAGTAATAACTTCATTCATATGAGTATTTAAAAATAATTCAAGATTTTCTTGAAATTTGGCTTTCTCCCACATCACTGTGTCCCAAATATGATATGAGCTTTCAGGATTTACTATTTTATTTGCCATAAGTATTTCTAAAATTATTCCAGATTCGATTGCATTTCTAAATTGACCGCCACGACCTGCTCCATTTACATGAACACGCATTTCACTGCTCGCATTTCCGCCGAGCATTGCTCTATTTTGCACAAGCGCAGTTTTAACTCCATTACGTGCAGCAGATATCGCCATACATAGTCCAGAAATACCTCCTCCAACAACTACAAAATCAAAATGTTTAGTAATTTTCGTCATAATGACCTCCATAATATAGAAAAATTTAAAAGTGCTAATTTTTTAATAATTTTATACTTACAAATTTTAGCATTTTTTAACTAAAATTACAAGTACATTTTTAAAATTTGTTTCCATAATTATCAAAGTGATAATTGCTCTTTGCTAATCAACTTTTTAGCATTTTTTGTCGATATAATTTACGACACAATTTATAACTTAACTTACAAAGGAGACTAGAATATGAGCAGTATAAGCGCATCAGGACTATCGTTTAGTGGATTAGCATCTGGTATGGATACAGACGCTATGATTACAGCAATGGTTGCAACCTATAAAAGTAAATATGACAATGAGCAAAAAGAAAAGTTATTAATGGAGCTCAAATTGGAAAAATATAGAGAAGTTAATACAAAAGTGGTTGATTTCTATGACGACCAAATAAGGAAACTTAGGCTTCAATCAACATTTAGTGCATCTGAAACTTCTACATCAAATCCAAATATAGTAGATGTTACAGGTGGTGGTAAAACAGGTGATCAAATTACAGTTGAGCAACTTGCAAAACCAATTGTTATACAAACAGGTAGAATTGGATCTACAACAATGGATAAAACTACACATCTTATTAAAGATTTAGGATTTAGTCATTTAGATGGTTTTAGATTTACTGATAATGATGGTATTGAGACAGATATTAAATTTACTACAGCTAAATTTCATTATCGAGATAAAACGGCTATTTCTCAGAGCAGTCCTAAAACAGATTCATCAGGTTATTATATAAATAACGATACTAGTCGCATTGAATATGATTTTAATAATTTACCTAATGATTCAGCAAATCCAGGTCCAGTATTTGCACGGCATGAAAGAATTGAAACTATAGCTGATCTAGAGAATGCATTTAATGAAAAGGGGATTGATATTAATTTTGATGAAGAAACGGGGCAATTTAATTTTTCAGACATTAATGATAAAGGAATATCAAAATATACCATTACAGCATTAAAAGGTGAACCTAAAGATTTCGACAAAAATGACCACAAAACGTACGAGATTACGTATGAAGAAGTTAAAGATAACACTGCCACTACTGAAGTTAATGAATTAACTGATGCAACAACAAAATTGTTAGACAAAATTGGAGTTATTTCAAAAACTGATTGGGAGACAGAAGAAAGAAAAACACCAGCTACTGATGCCACAATGTCTTCTATAGGTTTGGGCGCAACTTATAAGTTGACAATAGGAGCAACAGAACATGAATTTAATGGAAGTGCTAATATTAGAACTACTTTAGATAAATTTGGCATTGAATTTGATCAAGATACAGGAGAACCTGATTTTTCAGGTATGACTGGAGATATGACTCCTATTAAATTAGAAAAAAAGAATGCAGATGATGCTAATTTTACTCCTCTATCTTATAATGACACTCAAATGGCTCTTAGTAAGATGGGTATACAAGATGGATATATATTAACTAGTAGCCAATATGTGAGCTCACCATTAGCACAAGAAGGTGTTACATCTAAAACTACTATGCATGAACTTGGAGCTACTGGAAGTTTAGAAATAACAATAGATGGTAGCTCTCATTATATAAAATTATCTCCAACAGATACAATTGAAAAATTGGTAAATACACTAAATGATATAGGATTAGATGCAACTTTTGTTGAAAGTGCAGGAGCATTTAGTATTCTAACAGATGCTGAAACTTTAAGTATTACAGAATCAGATGCAGGTACATTATCAAAACTTGGCATCAGAGCACCAGAAAGTGAAAAAGATGATAAAATTATTCTTGGTGACGGTGATAATGCAACCAAATTTACAGATTTAGGTTTTGAACCTGGTGATAGAATAGACATTTATGATGGACCTTATTCTAAGCCTTTAACTTTTCATATAGGATTTAATGTTCAAGCTCCTAATGAGCCACTACAATGTGTAGACACTGTTCAAGATATGTTAGAGTACAACATCCCTGCAATTGATGGTAAAAAAATATTTGATTTTAATGAAGATACAAATTCTTTTGCTTTGCTTGATGAAATAGATTATACTATTAAAATAAGATCTGCAGAAATGCTTTCTATAGAATGGTATCAAAAATACCCTGATAAGACTGAACGAGAACAAAAAGAAGCTGAATATGCCTTAGAAAGACTTGAAAGTCTAGGAATTGAAAGAAACTTAGTTGATAGTGATGGAGATGATATTAAGGACAAATTTGTTTATGAAACATATCCTGTTGGAAGCAAGACTTATGAATATGTAGGACAAAAGGCTAAAGCAACATACAATGGTATGGAAATTGAATCTGATACTAATGTATTTAAACTTGATGGAATTACATTTGTAGCAAAAGATGTGACTAAAGATGGAGAAGTTATAAGCGTAGATAAAACTATAAATGAAGAAGAATTATTTACAACTATAGAAGGTTTTGTAAATGCATATAATACATTGATAGAAGAATTAAATACAATGACAGATGTTAAATATAAGAAAGAAGATAGAGATTACAAGCCTTTACTTTCTGAAGAAAAAGAAGGAATGTCAGAGGATGACATAGAGCTTTGGAACAAAAAAATAGATAGTCTACTTCTTAAAGATGACCCTAAAATTGAAGGATTATTAGATAGAATGCGAGATACTTTAATGCAAGTTTTTCGTGAATTTGATGGATTTCAATCTTTGAATGACATTGGAATAGAAGCAAGTACTGCATATACTGAAAAGGGTAAACTTGTACTTAATGAGGAGAAGCTCAAAGAATCTATTACTAAAGATTCGGAAGGAATTATGAAATTATTTGTTGGTGATTCAGAAAAAGACATTGACGGTTATGCAGAACAATTGTATGATAATGTTACTGATTTATTAAAAGGAACAACTTCTAGTAGCTCTATGTTTTTATTTAATGATTTAGAGCTAGAAAAATCTATTTTAACTCAAAATGAAGAAATTAAAAAAGCAAAAGAAACAATGGAATCTAAAGAAGAAATATATCAAGCTCAATTTTTAGCTATGGAAATGGCAATGCAAAAAATGAATTCTCAATCTAGCCTATTTGCTAATAATACAGGTGGTATTTGACACTCCCACGCCTAAAGGCGAGGGATTCTAAAGTGATTAAAGGACAAATTCATTTCTGCTAGTCCAGTATGACCTTTAGTTTAGGACATGCCATTGCCCCTCCTAGGGCAGAACATTATAGTTCCCTAGGCTGATATAATGTTACCTTATATCAAAGACATTTAGTCTTTTACGCTGTTTTTACGACTTTTTCTTGTCGTGCTTCACTTTAGAAACATTTTCGGTGCATTGAATATTTTACACTAGAAATGACTACTTCTAGCAGCCACCTATATTGTATTATATCCATACAATACAATATATGTTAAAATATGTCAAGAGTTTTAAAGGAAAATTTAATAGCCTTATATCCCCAGAGCTCAAGCTAGGGGCTTTACGGCTTTGGTAAAGGATGTGTTGAAATGAATGCTCTAAGTAGTTTATTTGAGCAAAATAATTCTAGCTCTGTTTATAAGGTAAAATCATCAAAAAGTATTTTCAGTAATTTTCTACAATCACAGTCAAAACAAACAGATGAAACTAAAAATTTAGAACAATTTACTTCATCAGCTCAGTTTAATAATAATGGCTATTTTAACTATACCGAAAGTGCATTATTAGATGAAAGAGAATTATTCAATGAGGATGACAATACTGTTGGATATAATGATAGTCAACTAGAAAAAGAGCTTGATGATGATTCACCACAGGTCATTGTTACAGGTAGAGCATTTGGTATACGTCATCGTTATGATGGCTCTGGTTTTTATATTCCATTTCCTGCTGATGCAGTAAATGGTGATATGCAACTAACCACAACAGGAATAACATGTACTTTTTATGATGATAACGGAGAAGAAGTACAAGGAAGTCCTCTTTCATATTCATATAGCGATCTAATTGATCTTGGTGCATCTGCTGACTTAGTAGAAATTTTAAAAAAGAAAGCTGCTAATCCAGAGGAACCATTTAAATATGAGCAAAATAATGATGAAAAACGTAAAGAAAATCAAGATACTACTATAGATAAATTAGAAAAAGTTGTAGAAGAAAAAGAAAAGCTCGGCGAACAAAATGGTGTTCAATATGTTGACTCGTCTAAAAGCAATTACAGAGCTCCTGTGTTTAAACCAAATACACCAGCTTATATAAAACAAGC
>LJHE01000058.1 GCA_001983555.1 Candidatus Epulonipiscioides gigas | reverse complement strand
TATTATTAGCGTCGCTGTACTAGTTTTATAAAAACTGTAAATTCTTTTTTAATTTTTTGTAAAGTAAAGTTTCTTATATGTTGCAATGTTAAGGAAAGGAGGAAAAATCAAATGAACACTAGAACATTCGATTATATCGCATTGGCTTTTGTTGTAATTGGTGCACTTAACTGGGGTCTTATTGGCTTTTTTCAATTTGATTTAATATCAGCTATATTTGGAGGCATGGCAAGTTGGGTAAGTCGAGTTATTTACGCAATAGTTGGAATATGCGGAATTTATTCTTTAACTTTATTTGGTAGAGTATCTAACAATACGTATTCTGATTAATAGGTGATATTAGAGAAAGGTAGGAAAATAACATGAACACTAAAACATTTGATTATATTGCATTAGCATTTATAGTTATTGGAGCAATCAACTGGGGTCTCATTGGTTTTTTTCAATTTGATTTAATATCAACCATATTTGGAGGAATGGCAAGTTGGGTAAGTCGAGTTATTTATGCAATAGTCGGAATATGCGGACTTTATTCTTTCACTTTATTTGGTAGAATATCAAGTAATACTTATTCTGATGAATAAAAATAATAAAATTGAAATACTCCTAAGCTATTAAGTTAGCCTAGGAGTATTTTTTTATAGACTTTCTAAAATTGCTTTTGCAAAAGTAACGGTATGCTCCATATCTACATCTGAAGGATTAAAATTAATCGATAAAGGAGGAGCAGGTTGCTTTAGTTTAAGTTGATTAAATCTTTCACAAATATACTTAGTAGCTTCTCCGCTCCAACCATATGAGCCAAAAGTTCCAACAATCAAGCCTTTATTAATAATTGAATTAAGATTTGACAGAACTTGCCATACTGGTGGCAATGTATCTGCAAGTATTGTTGGAGAACCTATTAAAAGAGCTCGACTTCTTTGCACTTGGTTCATAAATTCAAAAATATCAATTGTTCCAAGTTCTACTAAAACAACTTTTAAATTTCCTTCCTTTAAAACTTGCTCAATTTTATTAGCAATTTTCTTTGTGTATCCATAAGCTGAAACATATCCTATTAATACATCAATATCTTTGCTAATAATTTCACTTGACCATTTTCTATATAATTCTTTGTAGTACTCAAAATTTTTATCATTAAAAATCAGTCCATGACCTGGAGCAACAATCTTTATATCTAAATTAGCAATTTTATCAAGAGCTTTTAATACAAAAGGTTTAAATGGTCCCATAATCATATCATAATAATATTTATATGCTTGATTAAAATCAGCTATTTCATCTTCTGTTAATTCACTATAAAAATTTTTATCACTACTATAATGAGCTCCAAATGAATCACAAGTAATTAACGCTTTATCCTCTTCAATATACGTATATATTGTATCTGGCCAGTGAAGTTGTGGCACGCTTTTAAATGTTAGAGTATGTGAGCCTAATTTTAGACTTGAGTCGTCTTTAGCTACAATATGTCTAAAAGTTGTATTTGTAATAGCTTCAAGATATTTTTTAGCTATTACAGAACTTATTACTGTTATATCAGGCAATAGTTCTAAAAGTCTTGAAATTGACCCTGAATGGTCTGGTTCTGTATGATCAACTACTAAATATTTTATATCATTAATATCTATTGCATTTTCTTTCAAATGAGCAAGAAATTTATCAAAAAATTCATTTTTTACAGTTTCAAAAAGTACAAATTCATTTTTACCCTCATTAGATTTATTTTTTAAAAGATAAGAATTATATGTTGTTCCAAACTCTGTTGCCATTATTATATCAAATACACGAAGCTCTGGGTCTTTTACCCCAACTGCAAATAAATTTTCTGTTATATTTATCATATTTTCACCTTTTTTATTATATAAATTTAAATTTTTTAAAAATACTAGGAGCGCCAAATGTTATATACCAAAATAATAACATATATTTTATCGAAATAGTAAATTTTGTATCCAACATTATAAGCTCTAAGCCAAAATAAATAATAGCAGTTCCTATAATACCTATAATGAGTTTAAAAATTTGTTTTTTTAGCGTGGTACGAACCTCAAAATTTATATATTTTTTTTCTAGCATAACTCCACCAATAAGACCGAATAAACTAGAAGTTGCCATAACTATATCTTCTGAAGCTGGTAATATAAGAGCTAATACAGCTGCTAATCCAGCACTAAATAAAAGCAGTTTATTAGTTTTTAATATAAAATTTCCACTAATTATACTAATTATTCCTAGTAGAAAGCCACCAATAACATCAATTGGAAAATGTACACCAAGATATATTCTTGTGAAACCAACTATTAAAGACATCAAAATTGCAAATATTAGAACGCTCTTTTTTTTTATAATACAATATGCGCCACCCCAAAAACTTACTGCTGTTGACGTATGTCCGCTAGGAAATGAATATCCTGGAGCAGTTTCTACTCTTAGAGGTTTTACAATTCCAAGCTCAAAAGGTCTTGGTTTTCTAACTAAATCTTTCATACAACTTGTAAGTAATGCATTAAATAATACAAAAAATGACAATTTATAAGCAAACTCCTTATTAATGCACCAATAAAAAGTTACTATTATACTGCCTAAAAAAAATATTTCTGCAGAAAATGTACCTGTTTCCACTAACATATTTAAAAATGGGTTTCTAATCGATTCTAAAAATTGTAATATTTCTATCTCTATTTTCATGGTGGCTCCCCCTTAGTAAAAAATTAGATTATTACTATATATTACCACTAAGTATTTTCTATTCAAGGTAGTTTGCTAAAAAAAAGTATTTTAAAATTTATAAAAATGTAGTATAATTAATCACAAGTTGTAGGGATTTTAAATGATTATAGTTATATTGAGAAAGGAAGGATAATTTTGAAAATTGATATTGTAACAGGCTTTTTAGGCGCTGGAAAAACTACTTTTATTTCAAAGTATGCCGCTTATTTACGCAATAAGGGAGAACGCATCTTAATAATAGAAAATGAATTTGGTTTAGCAGGAATAGATGGAGCTCTGTTAAGACAAGACGAACTTGAAGTTGTAGAGATTTCTGGCGGATGTGTTTGTTGTACACAAAAAGAGAAACTTATTGCATTTATTCTTGAAGCAGTAAAACAAAATTTTGATAGAGTAATAATCGAACCCTCTGGAATATATAACTTAGACACATTTTTTTCACTTTTTGATAATAAAGATATAGGAAAGAGCTGTATCTTAAATGGCATAATTACAATTGTAAAGCCAGATTTTATGAAATTTAGTAATTCACAATACGAAAATATATTTTTATCTCATTTTCTTTCAACAGGCGTCATATTAATAAGTAATAGCCAATCCTATTCTGTAGAAGAAATAGACAATCACTTACTAGAGCTCATAGAATTCACTACCCAAAGAAATGAAAACTTTGATATTTCAAAAATTAAAGTATATTCAAAAGATTGGCAAAACTTAACTGATGATGATTTTAATGACCTTTCTAATGCTGGTCAAACTAAATGTGAACATAGTCTTATAAATGAATGTCATTTAAATTGGATTGAAAATCACTTCTTTATGGCAAGACTTAGAACATATGATGATATTTTAGAATTAGTAGATTATATTTTAGAAAATAAAGAAATATTACGCATAAAAGGGTTTGCAAGTGCTAACGGTGAGCTTTATAGTATAAATTGCACACATAATTGTAAAGAAATTCAAAAAGGTAAAAATAAACATGCAGTTTTAAATATTTTAGGTCATAATCTCAATATTACAAATATTAAAGAGAAAGTGGCACAACTAACCCAACCAAAATAATTATTAAAAAGGAAATACAAATGGATAGTTTAAATGAAAAAAATACGTATGACTTCGCATTTAATCTTGCAAAGTCAGCAAAAAAAGGTGATATATATTGCCTAATAGGAGAACTTGGTACAGGTAAAACAGTTTTTTCTAAGGGATTTGCTAAGGGACTTGGTATAGATGATGAAATTACAAGTCCCACATTTAATATAGTTTCTGTTTATGACGCTCAAATTCCATTATATCATTTTGATATGTATAGAATAGAAGATATAGAGGAGCTATATAATATAGGTTTTGAAGAATATTTTTATGGCAATGGAGTTTGTCTTATTGAATGGGCAAATAAGGTTGAAGAAGAAATTCCTAATTTAGCAAGTTGGATTTATATTGAAAAAGATTTAACAAAAGGAGAAAATTTTAGAAAGATAGAGGTACAAAATGTTAATTTTAGCAATAGATTCATCTAGCCAATCTGGTAGCGTAGCTTTTATAAGAAATGGCAAAATGATAGGTGAATTTTTTATAAATGATCAACTTACTCATTCTATAACTTTAATGCCTATGCTCGAGAAGTTAAAAGAAATATTAGATATTAATTTAAGTGAGCTATCTGCTGTGGCAGTATCCACAGGCCCTGGCTCATTCACAGGGCTTAGAATTGGAATTTCATCTGCTAAAGCAATTTGTCAGGCATTAAATGTTCCAATTATAGGAATAAATACACTAGATGTTTTAGCTCATTCGGTACCAATCATAAGCAATAAAATTATTTGTCCTATTTTAGACGCTCGAAAAAATCAAGTTTATACAGCTTCTTATATTTTTAAAAACAATGAACTTTTGAAATTAACTGATTATATCGCAACGGATTTAAATGAAATTTTAGATAAATTTATTGAAGATAAAAGAGAAGTATATTTTATAGGTGATGGAGTTAGTGTATACAAAAACAAGATTATAGAACGGCTTGGTGAAAATGCAACATTTGCTCCAATATTTATTCAATACACAAGAGCATCTGTATTAGCTCAGATAGCAGAATGTAAATATATTAAATCAGAAATTGAAAATCCAGATTATTTAGTACCAACATATATTAGAAAACCACAAGCGGAGATAGAACATGATAATTAGAAAAGCACTTGAAATTGATGTAGATGAAATTGCAGAAATAGAAAAAAATACATTTACTTTGCCTTGGAACAAAAAGGAAATTTTGCAAGACTTAAATAATCCTATTGCCACATACTTTGTTGCAGTAGAAGATAATAAAGTTGTTGGTTATATAGGTTATTGGCTTGTTGTTGGCGAGGCTAGTATAACATCTCTTGCTGTAAGAGAAGAATACAGACAAAAAGGTGTTGCAAAAACTTTGTTAGAAAAAGTACTATTAACATTAAAAAATAATAGTGCAGAATTTATTTTACTAGAAGTGCGAGTTTCAAATACAATAGCTCAAAAATTATATACTAATTTTGGTTTTGTAGAAATTGCAATCCGAAAAAATTATTACGAATTACCAAAAGAAGATGCAATAGTTATGAAATTTAAATTTTTAAAGGAGCACACTAAATATGCATGAACGTGAATATGCACTAATTACAGGAGCAAGTAGCGGAATAGGAGCAGCTCTGGCATTAAAATTAGCTAAAGAAGGCTTTAATTTAATTTTACTTGGTCAAAATACACTTAAACTAGAAAAATTAGCATTTATTATCTCCCAAAAATTTGAATTAGATGTTTTAACTTATAAATTAAATTTAATAAATACAAATGAAATAGACCAGTTTGTAAATAAACTTAAACAAATAAATAAAAATATTACTCTTTTTGTTAATAATGCGGGGATAGGATATTTTGGAGAATTTGCAAAGATAAATATAGATGAAGATAAAAAAATTATTGACATAAACATAAGAGCTACAACTATTTTCTTAAAAAATTTAATTCCTCTTTTGAGCAAAAACGCACATGTGCTCATGGTGGCATCAACAGCAGCTTTTTCCCCTGGTCCATATATGGCAACATATTATGCCTCAAAAGCTTATATATTAGCTCTTTCATTAGCACTTAGAGAAGAACTTGGATTACAAGTAAGTGTGCTAGCGCCAGGTCCTACAAAAACCAAATTTCAGGAGCGAGCTCAAATGTGCAAAAATGATATTGTAAAGTTATTTTATATGCATCCAATAAAAGTTGCTTCTAAAGCTTATGATGGTGTTATTCAAAATAAATCTATAATTGTCCCTGGATTTTTAAATAAAATTAGTGTGCTTGCCTTGATTTTAGCCCCTTATAGCATAAAAAGTTGGCTTGTAAAATGCACGCAAAAATTAAAGTAACACAAAATACTTGTAAAAGTCATAATTCTGTAATAATATTCTAAAGAAATTTACCGAAATATAAATTATACAAAGAGAGATTGAACTTTAGAAAATAAAATAGGGGGGGTAACAATGAAAAAAACATTGACAGCAGCTTTAGCGACTTTTTTATTTTTAACACCAAATATACAAACTACTGCTACACAGCTTTATTATAATCAAGAAGAATATAATAATGTTTTAAATGAGATACTTTATGAATACAATGGTATTGTAGTAGAAAATCATCCGTTATTTGGATATTTAACCTATAAAAATGCAGATGGAGATATAATAAAAGCTCCATACTATACTTCTAGCCTTGTGGTAGAAAAACAAAATATTGAAGAAATAGAAGACAGAATTGGTTATATAGATGAGCTTTTTCCATCTTATGAATTTGATTCTAGAGATTCAACTATAGAAAATATTAAACCAGGCGATAATATTTATATTAGAACTGACGAGCAAGGTTATATAAAATATATTAGTGCATATACAGATTATTCTTTAAGATATGGAAAGATTGATAATATTAAATTAATAAATCAAAATGAAGCACTAATTAGTTTTACAGATGAAAATGGGCAAACATTTTTTAATCAGCCTTTATCCATTGATACTTTTGTAACAAAACTTGGTAGACCAATTAGTATAAATGATATAAGACCTGGCGAATGGGCAAAATTTTTAGTATCTCGAGCAAGAGTAGAAGAAGGATTTATAGAAGAAGAAATACTTGAAATAGTTGTTGATCCAGATAGTAGAGTTGTAGAAGATATTTATAAAGGAGATGTACTACAACTTGGAAGTTTTGATAATTCACTAAAATTGTCTGATGCACAAGTATTAGAGCAAACCGGTTTTGGCCAATATGTAGACATCATATCTTTTAATGCAAATCCAAGAAATTTTGATGCTTATTTAGATGGTCGTCAAACATCGTTTGATTATATGAAAAAATTTGTAAGTGGTTCTCAAATGACAGCATATGTTGCAATTGAAGAATTTATGGGTAAAGAAAATGTTGCTAAAATGAATGTACAAAATGATTTTACTAAACTTATTAAACCTGCTATGGTAATAGATACTTCTGCAACAGAAATTCGTTTAATGGGTGGAGAAATACTTCGACCAAACCAAGATTCTATTGTTTTAAAAGGTGATAGATTAGTATCTCCTAATAATATATTAGTCGGAGATACAATTCAAACAATTGTAGATGCAAGTAATAATTTAATTGTTGCAAAAGCTGTCGAAAATATTGGGCAAGGTCCACTTACAGTATACAGAGGAACTATCAAGAAAATTAATGATTATGACGTATTTGTTGTAGAAACTTTCTCTCTTTTAGATCAGGATGAGTGGTACTATCACCCACAACCTAGAACATTTGCTCTTGATAGTAATACTAGATTTTATGACGAAGAAGGTTTTGTGGAAAATGGTATAGATACATTTTTAGGGTATGGTACCAATACAGAAATTAATGAAATATTTACAATTGTTGCTGATGGAGATAAAGCTGTATTAGTTTCAAAAATGCCATATACAAGAGAAGTTGCAAAAGGAGTTGTATATATAGATACTGAAGCTGCAGAAGATGAAGAGGCTGCTAGTATCTTATTAAAAGATGTATTTTATTATAATGTAGATGAAAATCTTTGGAGGCAATTCGATCAAACTAACTTAGGCATTGGAATTGAGCTAGAAGAAAATGGATTTATAATTAAAAATGGTGAACTAATAGAAGCCAATAGATTAAAAAAAGGGGACGAAGTATCTGTAATGTTAACTGATGAATTAGTTAATTTATTAGAGGATGAAGGCGATGGTGAAGGCGATGAAGTGCCATTAGTCCCAGGATACATTATTTTGGTAAAATAGTCATTAGTGAATAGGGGGAGCAAAATGAAAAAGTTTTTAAGTGTTATTTTATGCTTAGGGATTATGGTTACTAACACATTTGCATTAGAAGGCGAACTAGGTTACTTTGGTGGCACTACACCAGGAACCAAAATTCCAACTGGCATAGCTCTTGCTCAAGATAAATTTGAATTAGAAAATAATTATACTCTACCTTACAAAGAAACAATATATTTAAGTGGCGCACCTGTAGTAGTTTCAGGAACATTAGAACTTAAACCGGGTGAAATGGATCCAGATGAAACAACAGGAGACTATAAAGAAACATATATTGTTCGAGCAGTTAGTGATGATAAGCAAACTGAAATTAGCAGGAGTTTAACACTTGAAACTATATATGTTAGAAATGACATAACAGGACAAACCACAAAGTCTTCACAAGTATCAAATTGGACAGAAACAGTTGTTACAGGTGGAAAATCATACTTTTTAGACGAAGATTTATCTAGTTTCTCCAAAAGTATGATTGAAGATAATACACCAGGAGTTAAGTATTATAGCGGTGATGTATATTATAATGCAGTTTATACTTCAGGTGCGGATAAATTAAGTATGAAAGTTGATAGTCGTATATATGGATATGATCAAGCTTTTGCAAAAAGTGAAACTCAAAAAAGAAATATAACTATCGATACAGGTGATAATCAATATTATATAGAAGAAACTCCAACAACTACTATGAGCAAAGAACTTGCGTACGCTGGAAATGAGCCACATGCAATTAGTTTTGCAGGTAACTATAAAGAATTGATTAAAGGTGAAGGTGTTCTCACTTATAATATGCTTGTAGGAGGAGATTTAGTTCATGAAGATGATTTGAGTGGTACAGTTAGTGTTACAGATAATCCATCTCTTGAGCAATTAGCTCTTCCATTCTTATCTCAATTGAATGGACATCCTGCAAAAGCTGATGTTGAAAAAATGTATTCTATGGGAATTTTTGATATGAATCCACTTGGATTTTCACCTAATCAAGTTGTAACACGTGGTCAATATATAAAAATGCTTGTTAAAGCACTTAGAATTCCATTACCTGAGATAACTACTAAGTCAAAGAAAAATGCTCCACCAATTGTATCTCCATTTTCTGATTTGGATATAAACCATGACTTATATATATATGCAAAAGCAGCTCTTGATGCAGGATTAGTTATAGGAGGAAATATTAATGCGGATGACCCTTTAACAATAGAACAGATGATAACATTTAATGTGCGTGCTATTGGACTTTTACGTCTTGGGATGACTGTTGCAAATACACAAACTCCATTTGTTGATGATAACCAAATATCAGATTATGCAAAACCAAGTATTTATGCTGCAACAAAAATAGGAATACTTCCATCAACTAATGGATATATATTTCCACAAAAATTGGTAACATACCAAGATTGTGCTGCTCTTATGAATAATTTTATAGATTATTTAAGATATGATCTTCAAAAAGATTATAATCAACACATGATGATGTAAAAGAAAATGAAAAAAATAGTGATTAGGGACAGAGAGCTGGAATTAAACAGTTCTAGCTCTTAGCTCCTATGATATATTGGAGGGATGTTATGTTAATAGAAGAAATTAAATTGAATGTTCCATATGAAAAGCTTAATTTAGATACACCAAAAAAAGAAGTAATTTTTACAGGATATATAATTCAAAATTCTGAGCAATATTCAAAAGATAGAAAACGTCCAGCACTTATAATTTGCCCAGGTGGAGGATATGCTTTTACTTCTGATAGAGAAGCAACTCCTGTTGCTCTTGAATTTTTAGCTAAAGGTTTTTCATGCTTTGTGCTCAGATATTCAACTAATCCAAGTCGATTTCCAGTATCTTTATTAGAACTTGCAACAGCAGTTAAAATGGTTCGAGAAAATGCAGAAAACTGGGATATAGAAGTTGATAAAATAGCTGTATGTGGCTTTTCTGCTGGAGGACATTTAGCAGCAAGCTTAGGAGTATTTTGGAATCATCCAATTTTATCACCTGTAAGAAAGAGTGAAGAGCAATTTAAACCCAATGCTCTAATACTTTGTTATCCTGTAATTACTGCTGGAGAAAAATCTCATAAAAGTTCATTTGTCAACCTCTTAGGTAGAAACAGATTAGCTCAAAAAGAATCGTTATCTCTTGAAAAACATGTAACAGATAAATTGCCGCCAACATTTTTATGGCATACATATACAGACCCTGGTGTTCCGGTAGAAAATTCGCTTTTATTTGCAAATGCCGCTGTAGCATCTAAAGTACCAATTGAAATGCATATTTATCCAAAAGGCGGCCATGGATTAAGTATTGCGAATGAACTTGTAAATACACCAGTTCATAATGTAGGTACTTGGATAGAATTTGCAACCGAATTTATTAAGAACTTATAATAGGGAGAATGTATATGAAACTCAAACGAATTATTGAAAAAAACGAAAATTTTAAAATTGGATACTCATTATATTTAGAAAATTTCCCCATGGACCAAACCCGAAATGAAGAAACTCAATTATTTATACTAAAAGATAAAACATATCATTTTGATATGATTTTAAATAAAAATGAATTTTCTGGAATAATAACATATTGGGAATATGATGAGTATATTTATATAGAGCACTTTGCAATTTGCAGTGATAAACGAGGAAAAGGTCTTGGTTCTCAAGTTCTTTCTCTTTTAAAACAAAAGAACAAACTTTTAATTTTAGAAATTGAACCCCCAATTTGTAACTATACAAAATCCAGACAAGCTTTTTATGAGCGCTCTGGATTTGTATTACAACAATATAAACATACTCCACCAGCATATAGAAAAGGATATGCAAATCAAGTCCTTGTCATTATGTCCACTGGAGAGCTAACCGATAAATTGTATCAAACATATTTTAAAAGAGTTTGTGAGAACACATTAAATCCATTAAAGAGCTGTTAAAGGCTCTTTTTTATTGGTCTAATTCTTGACAAGCTAGTTGGTATTCTAGTTGGCTTGGCTGAAATTGTTTTTCTTTATAAGGCAGCACTTTTTCAAATTCATTTACTTCATTCTCTGTTACTTCTAATGATTCTGAAAATAGAGCATACCCATTAATATTGCTCAAAATATTATCTACTAAAGGTAATACTAATAAACCTTTATAAAAATTGCCATCAGCCATTGAAATTCCGTATTTTTTTCCACCAACAAAACCATAAGGATTATAATGATATGGATAACCCAAAGTTGTAATAACACTAAATCCCATATTTTTTGCAACTTCAATAGAATGAGTAATTAATGCTCTGCCAAGTCCTTGCCTATGCCATTTTGTAGCTATAAAAACAGGTCCAAAGCTAATAGTTTTATATTCACTATTATCTGCTAATACTATTTTAGAATGTGTATAAAAAATTGCTCCTTCAACTATCCCATTTATTTCTATGACAAATGCTAATTCCTTAATAAAATCAGGATGATTTCTCATTTTATTCACAACCACATGTTCAGTTGCTCCTGGAATATATAAATTCCAAAATGCTTCTCGTGCCACTTCTTCAACTCGACTATAATCTTCAAATCTTTCATTTCTAATTATCATTTTATGCTCCTAATATTAATTTTCTTTTTTAACTTTTGTTTCCTTACAAAGTTTTATTAATAATATAATGAGATAATATGCAATAAGTCCATTTAATATAAATGAAAAAGGATTTATATATATTGAATTAATAGGAGCTATCCCCAATTCAGCAGCATAAATACTTAAATATGGTATAGGAGCTCCTATTTGGTATTCAAAATTATCTATATTCTTAAAAGGTAAGAAAAAAGATATAATAACTTGCCCCCATAAGACAAGGTTTAATATTTTCCAATTAATTTTTTTCATAGCTTTCTCCTTTTATTAAACTGGGTCTTGTTAAGTTAAAAATAAATAGAGCTTTGTTTCCTATTGAGATATAATAGAATTATCACAAACCATTAATCTCCCAGAAAGGATTCAAAGCTCAT
>LJHE01000057.1 GCA_001983555.1 Candidatus Epulonipiscioides gigas | reverse complement strand
GAAATAGGACCAGTGGGACCACAAGGTGCTCAAGGAGAAACAGGAGAACAAGGACCACAAGGAATTCAAGGAGAAATAGGACCAGTGGGACCACAAGGTGCTCAAGGAGAAACAGGAGAACAAGGACCACAAGGAATTCAAGGAGAAATGGGACCAGTTGGACCACAAGGTGCTAAAGGCGAAAAAGGAGAACAAGGACCACAAGGAATTCAAGGAGAAATAGGACCAGTTGGACCACAAGGACCACAAGGATTAGTTGGGCCACAAGGACCTAAAGGCGAAACTGGTGCTGTTGGTGCACAAGGAATACAAGGAGAAATAGGACCAGTTGGACCACAAGGTATTCAAGGAGAAATGGGACCACAAGGTATTCAAGGAATTCAAGGACCTATGGGAGCAAAAGGTGAAACTGGTGCAATTGGTGCTAAAGGCGAAAAAGGTGAAAAAGGTGAAAAAGGTGAAACTGGTCCACAAGGTCAACGTGGTCCAAAGGGACCTGCAGGGATACTAAATGAAGAATTTTTACTTGCAATACTAGAGCGTATTATTGGTTTAGAATTAGGTATGCCACTTGGAATAGTACTTACAGATATATTTGCAACATTAAATAATGAAGAAGTAGTACTTGTTGATGAAAATGCAGCTTGCGAATATATTAAAGAAGACACTGCAATTATAGAAGATGAAATAAAAGATTCAGAACTTGTTTTAGCACTAGAAGAAGGTGCAACTTTAGCAAGCATTATAGCTACATTAGAAGAACTTGTAGTATTTGGTGGAAGATTAAATGGTTTAACTGCTTTAACAGATATATCAAAATATATAAATGTCGAATGGGAAATTGAAGGAATTGTTGATGAGGAAGTTGCAACTACTGAAGCAGAAATTAAGGCAATAGCACATATAACTGCAAAATACCCTGATAAAGTTAATTTATATAGTGTAGGTTCAACAGAAACATTGGATGAAATTGAAATAGAGATAGTTATAACTATAATCTAGTTATAATAAATACAAAAGGTTGTATCAAGGAGCTGTGATATTGTCAGCTCCTTTTATTCATGACAAATATATGTATTTAGTATAATTTATAATCATCTACAAATAACAGGAATATTTTCATATAAAATTGAAACATGCACTTAACCCTTCCGTCAGCTTGTGCTACCTCCTTTTAATGGGAGAAAGCACCCAAGGTGCAGGTGGGTTTAGGGTGAGTATTTCTTGATATCAAAAGATTTTTTCAATGACTTCCTTAAAAGGGGTAGGCTATACAGTTAGGATTTTAAGTAAGCAATAGCTCGGTGAGTTGTATATATATTTGCGTGTTTGTTTTGCCTGTAGTTGTTTTGTATTTAATTGTATTTACCTTGAATTTATAATTTAAGAGTGATAGGCTGAAAATGTCAAAAATTGATTTATAACAAAGAGGTGAGCAGGTGAAAAGATATATAAAAATTAATAGTAAAGATAATGTTGTAGTAGCTCTGGAGGATTTAGAAGCGGGAATAATTATAGAAAATGTTATTTTAAAAGAAGATATCCAACAAGGACATAAAGTTGCTCTAAAAGATATAAGAAAAAATGAGCAAATTATAAAGTATGGTTCTAAAATAGGATTTGCCAAAGAAGATATTGAAGCTGGAGCGTGGGTGCACACTCATAATATAAAAACTACGCTTGGAGATATCAATGAATACAGCTATAATCCAGATATTAAAGAGCTAATTATTCAAGAGCCAACAACATTTTTAGGTTATAAAAGAAAAAATGGTAAAGTTGGAGTTAGAAATGAAATTTTTATAGTACCTACGGTTGGATGTGTAAATAATATTGCTAGTGAAATTTCAAAACATGCTCAAAAATTTTTGTGTGATGATAATAATATAGATGGTATTGTTTCATATTCACATCCATATGGTTGCTCACAAATGGGTGAAGATCAAGAAAATACTAAAAAGATTTTGGCTAATTTAATTAATCATCCAAACGCTGGAGCAGTCCTAGTATTAGGGTTGGGTTGTGAAAATTCTAATATAGAGGAATTAAAAAAATATATTGGTGATTATGATACAGAAAGAGTTAAATTTATTGTGTGTCAAGAAGTAGAAGATGAAATTGAATTTGCTCTAGCAGAAATTGAAAAGCTCATATTATATGTAAAAAATTTTCACAGAGAACCATGTAGCACAAGAGATTTGATAATAGGGCTTAAATGTGGTGGCTCTGACGGTCTTTCTGGCATAACTGCAAATCCTGCTGTTGGAGAATTTTCGGATATTTTAATTGCTAAAGGTGGAACATCAATATTAACTGAAGTACCTGAAATGTTTGGAGCAGAAACTATTTTAATGGATAGATGTGAAAATGAGCAAGTATTTTTAAAGACAGTAAAACTTATTAATGATTTTAAAGAATATTTTATATCACATAACCAAGTAGTATATGAAAATCCATCTCCGGGAAATAAAAAAGGTGGAATTTCAACACTTGAAGATAAATCGCTTGGATGTACACAAAAAGCGGGTATAAGTAAAGTAGTAGATGTTTTAGAATATGGAGAAGTTGCCACTAAAAATGGGTTAAATTTGCTAAGTTCACCTGGAAATGACCTGGTTGCTGCAACTGCTCTTGCTGCTTCGGGAGCTCAAATTGTTTTGTTTACAACTGGTCGAGGTACCCCGTTTGCATCACCTGTTCCAACTATTAAAATCTCTTCTAATATAAACCTTTCTCAAAAAAAGAAAAATTGGATAGATTTTGATTGTGGTAAGATGGTTATTGATGAAGATGTTAATATTGGTCAAGAGCTCTTTGATTTTGTGATTAGTGTAGCTAGTGGTAAAAAAGTTAATTCAGAAATTTTAGGTATTAGAGATATGGCAATTTTTAAACAAGGAGTGACTTTATAATTATGAAAAATTTAAGTTATAAAACATTAGAAGAATTAAATTTTAATGAGTATTTATTAAAAGAAGGTAAAGAAAGAATTTTGCAATTTGGTGAAGGAAATTTTTTACGTGCATTTGTTGATTATTTTGTTGATGTAATGAATGAAAAAGCAGACTTTAATACAAAAGTGGTGATTGCTCAGCCGATAAGTCACGGTTTGTGTAATATGATTAATGAGCAAGATGGTTTATACACGCTCTATTTACGTGGAAATGAGAAAGGTCAAAAAATAAATGAAAAAAGAGTTATCTCAAGTGTTAGCAGATGTATAAATCCATATGATGAATATAATAAATTTTTAGAGTTAGCAAAAGGTGAAGACATTCGCATAATAGTATCCAACACAACAGAAGCAGGTATAGTTTTTGAACCGTCTTGCAAATTTGATGATGCTCCACCATCATCTTTTCCAGCAAAACTTACGAGATTTATGTATGAAAGATTTAAAGATAATAACAAAGGCTTTATAATTTTATCATGTGAGCTTATAGATGACAATGGTAAAGAGCTCTTAAAATGTGTTATCGATTATGCAAAGCTCTGGAAATTAGAAGATAAATTTATTGAATGGATTAAAAATGAAAATATTTTTTGCTCTACTTTAGTCGATAGAATAGTTACAGGTTATCCAAAATTAGAAGCAGATGAGCTTTGCAAAGAACTAGGATATAAAGATAATTTAATTGTAACAGCAGAAACTTTTGGATTTTGGGTGATAGAAGGACCTAGCTCGCTAGAAAATGAGCTTCCATTTAAAGAAGCAGGACTTCCTGTAATTATTACAGATAATCATAAACCATATAAGGAAAGAAAAGTAAGAATACTAAACGGAGCCCATACTTCAATGGTTCTTGGAGCATATCTTGCAGGGTTTGATATTGTGCGAGATTGCATGAATGACAAAATAGTTACTGATTTTATGAACAAAGCAATCTTTGAGGAAATTATACCAACTCTTTCTTTACCAAAAGATGAGCTCCTAGAGTTTGCAAATTCTGTAAAAGATAGATTTAATAATCCGTATATTGACCATAAATTGCTTGATATTTCATTAAATTCTACTTCTAAATTAAAAGCTCGTATTCTTCCAACGTTAAAAGATTATATAGTTAAATTTAACAAATTGCCAGAATGTCTTGTTGCTTCTTTTGCATTTTATATAGCCTTTTATAAAGGAGAAATTCTAAAAGAAAATGCTCTTATTGCTAAACGAAAAAATGAAGAATATAAAATTATGGATGATTTAAATGTTATAAGATTTTTCTTTGATAATAAAACTTTATCTACAGGTGAGCTCGTTCGAGAAGCATGTAAAAATGTCAATTTTTTTGGAGAGAATTTAACCGAAATTACTGGTTTTTATGACATGGTTTTAAAAGATATAAATATAATTTTAAGTGATGGAGCTTATTCATTGTTAGAAAAATTGGTAAAATAAAAGAAAAATAAGCTAGTTCATTAGGGAGCTTTTGAATGCTCCTTTTTAATTTCTCATTATACTATAACAATGTTTTATAAAAACAATAAAAATTTTTTTATAAAATTAATTTAATTATAAAAAAATATCGATTTTTGATTATAAATATAATATATCTTTAAAATTTACATAAAATTTTTAATGAATTTCAAATTCTTTTAGAGCACTATTATCAAAAATTTAGCAGGATAAAATTACTTGATAAATATTACGTAAAAATTACAAAAATCAGTTATTTGTTGACAAATGGTTACAAAAGGAATATAATACCAGTGTAAATAGGTATACTGAAATGTTAATCTATTACATATAAATATAAAAGCCAAAGAAAAGCAAAAAGCGTAATAGATATAGACAGCAGACTTACATAAAGGGCAGGCTTTTGGCTTAATAAATTGGAAACACACAAAATAATAGGGGGTATCTCGAAATGAAATTACATCAAAAATTAGCAATGGCATTAGCAGCACTTATGCTCGTAACAACGCCAATAGTAACAAATGCAGCTACTATAGCAGTAGATAGAGAATCTTTAACTTCTACATCTACAAATCATTATAATAAATATTGGTATGTTGAGAAAGATGCCGAAGATAACGATTATCCAATGAAAAACAATGCAATGAATTTAAAAATCCAAAATAATCATTCAGAGCCTATTGAAGGTGAATCATATTTTACGATTGTAGGAACAGATATTAAATTTAATGATGACCTTTTCCCCGATACTAAAGATAAATTATCATCTGATTATCAAAATGTTGATGATGCAAACAAAGTATTAGAGAATAAAACTTATGTCTATGCATTACAAGATGTATCAGAATCAAATGATCAAGATAACGCTGACTTCGTAACCAGTGGTATAAAGGCTGGTGATTATCCACATAGACTTTTTGCAATAGAAGATGGGCAATATACTTCCTATATATCCATTTCATATGCTTTATATAAAGAATATATCTATTCAAAAACGGATGCTGATCAATTTGCATTTACACATGACAATATTGATGAAGTATATGTATTTGAAAAATATATTGATGGTGATCACGAAGTTTATATAAGTACCGATGGTGAATTAGCTCTTAATGATACTATTGAAACTAGTAATGTTGATGGTTCTGTAATTAAACCAGTTGATAATAGTTCTAATAAATTTGCGTATTTTGGAATTAATAGTCAAAATACAGCTTCTAATCAAGTATATATTAAAGAGTATACTCTATTTATTGATGAAGATGATAGTAGTGTGCTTGATGTTGAACTATATCAAAATTTTGCCAGAAATCAATCAACAGGGCGTGTATATATTCCAATAGCATTTCAAGTTACAGGTAAGGCACCAGCTGTTAAACTAGAGAGTAGAGACTACAGATATAATGGAGCAAAAGCTAATCTAAGTTCAAATACAGAAGTTAGTGGAGATATGATAGAACTAGATGTAAAGCGAAAAGGTGAACTTTCTGTTGATGGAAATGGTAAGTTCGGTGTATTTGAGCTCGGAGAAGAACAACGTGATATATTCGGTGGAAATTTTGTTGCAACAGACGATTGGGAAGATGATTTTGTGCTAGATGAAGATAGTGGAACTGACAATGGAACCACTGGTGGGCTTACTTTCCATCTAACAATTGAAAACTCTGAACTTGAATTTGATTTAAGTGAAGGTGATAGATATTGGGATGAAGAGCCTGAGCCTGAAAATAATGTTAGCGGAATGGAAGGAAAGCTTCAAGAAGATAATCTAATCTCAGTTTCAGGTGGATTTAGTAGACAAGAGGAGTATATTCAAGTTGAAATACTTGCAGTAGAAGATAACGAACTACTTATGAGAGTTATTGATGAAACAGGTGATTTAGGTGAGCGTAAATATGAAGGTGCAATTGAATTTGTTAATTTTCCAGTAACAACTGCATCGAGAAAAACAGAGCTTAAACTAGAAGAAATTGAACTTTCTATTACTCAAGTTGAAGATTTAGTGTACAACGAAGGTGATGGTGATCTTGGAGATTGGGAATTTGATGATGCAAATGAACTCGACGAAAAAGTTGTAATAGCAGAAGTTGTTGATGATGACGTTATGCTTGAAGCTATTGAAGAAGTTGAACTTATTGCAGGTCAAGATGAAGATGAAGTTGAAGTTGCTCTTAAAGCTCTTGTTGGCCAATCTATTGATATAAGAGATGAATTTTATATAACCATTTCAAACGGAAGTATTGTTTCAGATGCATATGATGTTGAGTTTGAATATGAAGGTGGTAGTATATATAGCAGTGACGAACACCAGTTTTTCTATGAAGATGAAGATGATGATGAGTGGATACTAGACCTTGATGAGCTTGCAGAAGCACTTGAAATAGATCCAGATGACTCAGCTCAAGAAGATGAATGGTATGAAATATTATCAGAACTGACATTTAAAATGGATGTAAAAGCTGATGCAAATACAAGTGGTGACATCAAACTTAATATTGAAAGCGATAATTTAAAAAATGATGAAGTGAGTCTTGTAATTGGTACGGTTACAAATTCATTTAGTTATGATGCACCAAAGGTAACTCTTGACCTTGGAGTAAAGGAGCAACAAATAGGTAAGATTGTAATAGAAGAAGCAGATGAAGAGCTATTCCATGATGACAGAGAAATTATTCTTGGTTTAGAAGATTTAGTTATCAATGATGCATCAGTTAGTACCGATGAGGATGAGTCAGAACTTGGTGTTGACTATGATATTAAAGATGGATTAATTATTATCACAGTAACAGATGAGTCTGATGGTATGGGTGGAACAATTACAATAGAAGATATTGAATTTGATGTTTGGGCTGGAACTCCAAGAGGAACCTATGATTTATATATTGGTGGAAATGCATTAGACCACGGCAAAGACTCTTATGATGACTTCTCAGACGGTAAAGATGAAGACGATGTTATGGAAGAATTTGCAGATGACCATACTGTTGCAACAGTAAGCGAATATTTGGAAATTGGAGATGGAGCTAGTAGCAAGGAACAGCTTGTAACCATTGTAGATTTCAGAGCAGGAACAACTACTGTAAATGGTGTGCGAGTATCTATGACATCTAAGCCTTATATCACTCCAAATGGATGGTCAATGATTGGTGTACGTGATATTGCAACATTTTTTGGAATTGCAGAAGAGCAAATAGCATATGGTCATGATGAAAATAATGTAATGACAGTAACTATTACGAATGGCAAAATTGGTGCTAGTGGTTCAACTCTTGTAACTGTTAAAAATGGTTCAAAAATTCTTACCGTAAATGGAACTCCTGTAATTATGGGTGAACCTATGACAATTGGTTCAGATAACCGAGCATATGCACCAATCAGACCTATTGCAGAAGCATTAGGACTTAGTGTAGATTGGAACGGTGCACTTAGCAGAGCAACTTTTACGAATTAAAAAATTTAATATTAACTAACTGTTGTTGGGGCCGGTGCCCCCTTTTTTTTTGCAAAAAATATTACATATTAATTACAAGTGTTCATTTTTTATTGACTTTTAATAACATTTAAAATATAATTTATAGAGTAGGTGACAAATAAAAACAATTGTCAGATTATTATAAATATAAAAGCAAAAGAAAAACTAAAAACATTTTTTAGTTAAAGAAAATTTAATTATAAAATATTCAAAATTTTAAGGGGGATTTTAAAATGAAACTACGTCAGAAATTGGCAATGGTTATGACAGCAACTATGGTGGCAACGTCAATTCCAGTTACGACAAGTGCTATTAGTGTAAGTGTTGATAAAGAATCGATGACATCGCATGGTGATTATAATAAGTATGGATATTACCAAGAAGAACCAGGAGACCTTTATCCAAAATCAAATAATGCAATCAATTTAAAAATAATAAATAATGATAATGATAAATATCCTATGGATGATAATGATTTACCTGCGATTTTTACAATTCAAGCAACAGATATAGAATTTAAAGATGAGTTATTTCAAGAAACTGAAAAAGATTTGGATGGATATATAACTCAATATGATATGGCAAAAAGTATGACTGATTTTATAGAACCTACTTCATTAAAGGGAGATTTTTTCTATGCTTTACCCGATGAATCAGCAGGAAATGACCGTAATCTTGCAATTAATGTAATACCTTATAAAGAGCATGGTGCTAATACAGAAGGACCTGGGGGGAAAGAAGATTGGTATCCTCATAGATTATTTACTATAGATAAAGATGGAAATTATACTTCTTATGTATCAATAGCTTATGCATATTCAGCACCCGATGGTAATCAGTGGGGGAACTATAAAGACTATTTAGATGACACTGATGATGATATTTATATTTTTAGTCCAACATTTGCAACAGACAACGTAAGTAAAGCTACTGATAGAGTTTATGTTAATATGATTTCTGATGGCAATGATAGTTTAATAGAAAACTCGGGTGAACCTGAGCCAATTGCTAAATATGAGAATCTGCAAAATGAAGATTGGAATAAATATGATAAATTTTTTTCTGAATTTTATGAAGGAGGAACAGGAACAAGGGCATATATTAAGGAATATACATTATATAAAGACCAATATGGCGATGATAAAACACTTGAAGTTGAATTATATCAACAAATTGGTACAACTAATGAACAGCTTGAACGTCTATATATTCCTTTAGCATTTAAAATCACAGGAAAAAAACCATCTATTAAAACCTTTGATACATCAGGTATATTTACTACTCAGTGGGCTGTTGAACTTTTTAGCAATGGAGAAGTTGTTGGAGATATGGTTGCTCTTAAGAGTAAAAATGAAGGGCAACTTTCTATTGATGGTAGAGGTGATCTTGGTACATTTGAGCTTGAAGAGACTTTATCATTTGTATTTGATGGAGCTTTTGAAGCAACATCTGATGTAGAAGAGGACTTTAATGAGGGTACAGGTGGACGTTTATATTATCTTCAATTAAACAATAGTGATTTAGAATTTGACTTGAAGGCTGGAGATAGATATTGGGATGAAAAACCAGTATTTGATGAAAATGACGAAGAATGGATTAATGATGGAGAAAAAGGCACGCTTGCTCAGTATATTAATATGACAGGAGGATTCCGTGGCTACGAAGAGTATGTTCAAATTGAAGTGCTTGGTGTTGATGAGCAAGAAATGGTAATTAGAATTATTGATGAATCAATCACTGCTGAGCGTGAGCGTAAGTATCAAGGGGGAATAGAATTTTCACAATTGCCAATTGAATTAAAATCACGTAACGAGGAGCTTAAAGCAGGAGATCTTGAACTTATGATAACTGAAGTTGAACTTGATAACTTTGAGTTTGATGGCGATGATGGGGTTAATGGAGTTGAATTTGATGATGCTAATACTCTTGATGAAGATATTGTAATAGCTGAAATTACAGATGATGAACTTTTAATTGATGTATTAGAATCAGTTGAACTTTGGGCTGGTCAAGGAACAGATACTATTGAACTTGAACTTAAAGAAATGATTGTTGGGGCAGTAAATGAAAGAGATGAATTTTATATAAAATTTGAAAATGGTCATATTGCTCAAGATTTTGCTGATATTGAATTTAACTTTGAAGACGGTTCAATTGATAATAAAGACCTAGAAATTTTTTATTCAGAAGATGAAGAAGAATATGATGAAGAAGACATATTAGGCCGTGATAATTATGAGTATGTATTAGATCTTGATAAATTATTTGATATTTGTGTTGACCAAGGTTATTTAGATAAAGATGATAAAAATGTTGAAGAAGATTGGCATGAAATATTACAAGAACTTACTTTTAAAGTTGAAGTAGGAGCTTATGCATATGCTGACGAAGGTGATATGAAACTTATTATTGAAAGTGATAATATTATGAATGATGAAAAAATCTTGGTTGTTGGAACTGTAAAAAAAACAATTAAAATTGATGCTGAATCTATTTCTGTTGATCTTGGTGTTAAAGAGCAAAAAAAAGGTAAAATTGTTATTACTGAAGCAGAAGAAGAAATGCTTACGGATGGTAATGAAATTCTAATCGCACTAGACGGTCTAGATATTAGAGATGCTAATGTTAAAACAGATGATAAATCTGAACTTTCAGTAGATGCAGAAGTTGTAGATAATATTCTTAAAATTGAAATTACTGAAGAGTCTGACGGAATGCCAGGAACTATAACCATTGAAGATATGGAATTTGATATTTGGGCAGGAACTCCAAAAGGTGGATATGATATGTTTATCGGAGGGAATGCTCTGGATTTTAAAAATCAATCTTATTCTGATATGGTAAGTGATAATAAGTTGGACGAAGATGAAATAGTAGAATATATATCAGAAGAAACAGTTTCAATGGCTAAACCAAAATATTTATATGTTGGAGATGGTGCGGAAAAATCTCAAATTAAAACTGTTGTAGATTTTAGAGCAGGTACAACTACTGTAAATGGTGTTAAGGTAGCAATGACTTCTAGACCATATATTACTTCATCTGGTTGGTCTATGATTGGAATACGTGACCTTGCAACATTCTTTGGAATAGATGAAAATCAAATTGCATTTTCTCATGATGATAATAATGTTATGACAGTAACCATTACAAATGGTAAAATTGGAGCACAAGGTTCAACACTTGTAACATTGCGAAATGGATCTAAGCTCCTTAATGTTAATGGAACAGAAAGAATTATGGAAGAAGCTATGACCATTGGTTCTGACAGTCGTGCCTATGCTCCAATTAGACCTATTGCAGAAGCACTTGGACTAACTGTAAGTTGGAATCCAGCCACTAATGTTGCAACCTTTGCAAATTAATGCATAACCTAATAAAGCCACTCCTAAATGGAGCAGCTTTTTTTATTTTTTAGCTCTGAAAAAGTATGGCATTTCACGTTTATGTTGAGTTTTTTTATTAGCACTCTCAATAATATTTTGTGCTTTTATATTAGTTTGACCAGTTTTAATAAATTCATCAATTTCTTTATAAGTTACGCCCATTTCAATTTCATCTGTCTGACCTTCCCAAAGACCTGCTGAAGGAGCTTTTATAAGAATAGGCTCGGGTACGCCAAGCTCAGCTCCAAAAGCAAGAACTTCGCTAACAGTGAGATCTGATAATGGATTTATGTCATATGCTCCATCACCCCATTTTGTAAAATATCCCATAACCATTTCACTTAGATTATCTGTTCCAACAACAAGATAGTTTTTAGATTGAGCAATAGCGTACAATGTAATCATTCTAAGACGAGGTTTTACATTTGCAAGAGCTAAGTCACTTAAATTAAAATTAACTTGTGTTGTAATGCTTTTTTTTGCTTGCTCAAAACTGTCTTTTAAATCTACTACAAAAAATTCAACACCAAATGCATCTGCTACCATTTTTGCATGTTCTTCATCTTTTGGATTAGAGCTACAAGGCATGCTAATGCCTAATACATTCTCACTTCCTAACGCTTTAACACAAAGAGCAGTTGTAACAGCAGAATCTTTTCCGCCACTTATACCAACTACTACTCCTGCTGCTCCAGCATTTTTTACATGTTGTTTAATAAAATCCAATCTTTGTTCTAAATTAAAATTCATAGATGTGTGCTCCTTTAATTATATTTTTTACAGTTATTATTATGAGATATTTCTTTTTGTATTATACTCATTATCTCATCAGGAGAGCAAATATATTTGGCATGAGCTTTTACTTCACTTGAGGCATGATTCATAGCATAGCTTTTTTCAGAAAGAGCAAGCATTTCAATATCATTATTATAATCACCAAACGCCATTACTTCTTCTTTTTTTATATCTAATTTTTCCATTAATTCTTTTAAAGCATTTCCTTTATTAACATCTCTTGGTACAATATCAATCCAATATTTTCCTGTAATTACAAATATAACTTCATCTTTCCATTTTTCTTGAAGTTTTTCAAAAACTGGAACTACTTTTTCATCTTCAACAAAAATTGAAATTGATACTACATCTCCTAATATTTCAGAAAATTTTGCAATATATTTTAAATTTGTACAATAATGAGCAATTTTATCATTATATTTTTTTATTCGTGGAAAGAGATATGAAATATATCTTGTATTTATAATAGGATAGGTATTATTTTGATCAGTAAAACTAATGAGCTCTTCTAAAATATTATTAGGCAATACTTTAGTAAAAAATTCTGTTCCTTTATAATCTACTACACCCCCATTTTCTGCAATTATTGCAATATCCTTTATAAAATGCATAAATAAATTTTCAATTGAGCTGTGTGAGCGACCACTAGCAGGTACAAATAATATATCACTTGCTATCATTTGCATAATAGTTTCTTCTGCATTATTTGGCATCAATTGATTGAGCCCTAATAATGTCCCATCTATATCTGTTGCAATTAATTTTATCATTATAATTTTCCTTTTTTTTTAAAATTGTTAATATTTTAGCTAGTTTTAACATAAAATTATATAAATATACAATAAGTTAAAAGTTTATTTAAAGATTTTTTGACATAAAATTGTATCTTTATAGTTACAGTACTTTAAAATATATAGTTGCTTAAAAGTCTCAATGTATAACCGACCATAACCCCAACTTGTACCTTCGGTACTGTTCCCAAGTATGTGGAGACACATCGCAAGAGGTGGTAGCGTCAGTTGACGGAATGGTTTAGGGAATTTGGCAGCTTTAGCTTATGAAAGGGGGTGAAATGCGATTATTATACTACTCTTTTGTTGTATTTTTTATCATATTCTATGTCTATTGAGATGATAATTTTAAAAACTACTTTCACTGTAATAAAAAAAGTAGAAACTGCATTTTGAAAAGGAGATAAAATGAAGAAACTAGAGTTACGTTTTATATACCCTATTTATATTATAGGAGGAGTTGTATTAATATTTTCGATGATACAAATTGTTGCTAACAGTCAAATGTTAGTTGAATTAAAACAAATATCTGATAATAATATAAATATTATTCAAATTGAGAATAGTTTATCAAGTAACATTATAACAGCTGTAGGTATGATGATTATAACAGTTGTTACATTAATAATATTAGCTCGAAATATTAATATACATTTTATTAAGCCAATTGATGAAATTAAAGATACTATTCAAAATTTAGTAAAAGGAGAACTAACAGAAAAAATTCAATATACAAATAACAATAGTATTGGTCAAGTATGTAAAAATATTAAAGTTTTGGTAAGTATGTTTAGTAGCTATGTAGGCGAAATTGTCGAATCTACCGATACCATTATTAAGGGAAATTTAACAAGACGTTCAAAAGTTTCTTTTGTAGGAGAATTTATACAAATTGAAAAAAATATTTCTGAGCTTTGTGCTTATTTAAAAAAATCTATGTTACATATAACAAACACAGTTGAAGAACTTTCAGGTGATATCACAGAAGTTTCGATAGGTTTAATTGAAGATTATGAAAATTCAGTTGAACAAGCTCAAGTAGTTTTAGGTGTAACTGACAAGTTTTCAACAATAAATAAATCTATAGCCATAATTGCTAATAATACAAATGAAACATCTAAATTATCGAAGTTGACTGCTCACACACTTGAAGAAACTGATGATTATATGATTATGCTTAATGATGCTATGGAAATAATAAAAACAAATGTGCAAGATATTACTAAAGTTATGAAAAATATTGATGATATTGCATTTCAGACTAATATATTAGCATTAAATGCTAATATTGAAGCTGCAAGAGCAGGAGAAGCAGGAAAAGGTTTTGCTGTTGTTGCAAGAGAAGTTCGTAATTTAGCAAATCGCTCTATGGATATTGTTAAATCTACTAAAAATTTACTTATAGAATCTAAAATAGCAGCACAAAATGGCGTAGAATTAGTTGAATTCACTAAAGAAGCTCTAACAGAAGTAAGTGAGTATATGCATCTTGAAAATCAATATATAGGAGATATATCGACTAAAATTCAAAATCAAAGTGAAGCTATAAATCAAATTTATCAAATTATTGAAGAAATTTCAAAAACTGTGCAAACTAACTCAGAGCTCAGTCAACAAAATGTTGGAATCAGCTCACAATTGACAGAGAATTTAAAATTATTAAAAATAGCTATAAAACCTTAAAGGGGCATCGTCTAAGAGCCCCTTTAGTTTTAGTGCTCAAATAAAATATCTAAAACTCTCACTAATTCTTTCATAGATGGTTTACTAAGTTGAGCATCAGCACCAATTTCTCTTCCTTTGTGTTGAAGTTCTTCTGTTATCAATGAAGAGAAAATAACAACTGGTAATTCTCTTAAAATATCGTCTTCTTTTATAGCACGTGTTAGACTGTAGCCGTCAAGAATAGGCATTTCAATATCAGTAACAACTAAACTTAATTTTTGTTTAAAATTAGATCCATATTTTTCTTTTAAAGAAAATACATAATCTTTTGCAACTTTACCATTTTCAAATAACTTTATATTTTTATAACCTGATTCTTCAAGTACACATCTTAACATTTCTCTAATAGCTTTAGAATCTTCTACTAGCATAAGTCTTTCTGTTTTAAATTCATTTTGATCATCAACAGCTTTATTAGGTTCCCACATATTTCCTATACCTGCATTAATGGTTATAGTTTCAAAATCTAAAAGAATGATTATTGTTTCATCTAACATTAAGCTACCAACACTTAAAGTCTCCGCTCTTATATTGGTAGTTTGTTTAATATCATTCCAGCCAATTCGTCTAATTCCATTTACTTGATCAACTAAAAATACCACTTTAGTTTCATTAAATTCACATAAAAGACCTAAAGCCTTTTTATAATCTGGAGTATGTACCTTATGAAGAACAAAGCCTAAATCAATTACAATATCCATTTCACCTCTAACATTTGTAAGACCGGCTACTTCTTCCTTTGTATTAGGAAAAGGTACCACTTCGTCTATAGTTACAATTCCCTTAATTTTTAATACATTTATTGCATAATGTTTTTCATGTACAATAAATTCAACTATTTCAACTTCTCCTGTTCCAGCGTTTAATAAAATATCACTCATAAAAACCTCCTTGTAAAATGTTCTTTCCTTTTATTATACCAAATTTTTTAATTTTTACAAGTTTAATTTGATATAAAAAAGAAATATTTGTATTCTAAAAATTAAAGTATATAAAAGGGTTATGAGCTCCAATAGTTAAATATGATAAACAAGCATAAAATATAAAAATATATATTACAGCTTCTATAAATTCTATAACTATTAACCAAAAAGATGATAACAGATTTCGTAATTTAGATATAATTGGTGTGGAAAAAACTATTCCTAATATTAAAAGAACATAATAATTATTTAGATATTTATAAAAATCGAGACTAATAAAATCTCCTTTTCCAAACATTGTTAAAATATATAAAAAAGCTTCTTTTAATGAGCTCTCAGCAAATATTATCCAGCCAATTATTACAAAAAACATGGTATATAATTGGTAACATAAACTAAAAATTTTGTTATTAAAGTTTAACTTTAACTCTTTTTCAACTAAAATTAATACAAAGTATAATATCCCCCAAGCTAAAAATTGAAAAGCAGCTCCATGCCAAAGTCCTGTTAATGTCCATACAACAAATAAATTAAAACAAAGCCTAATGCGACCTACTCTCGAGCCACCAAGTGGAAAATATACATAATCTCTAAAAAAGCTACCTAATGAGATATGCCACCTTCTCCAAAATTCGCTAACTGTTTTTGAGATATATGGATAATTAAAATTTTCTACAAATGTGAACCCAAACATACGGCCAAGTCCAATTGCCATATCACTATAACCTGAAAAATCATAGTAAATTTGTAGTGTATATGCTACTGCTCCAAGCCAAGCAAAACAGCTTGACAAGTTATTGCTCGAGAATGCAGCTTCTGAAATAATAGCAAAATTATTAGCTAAAATCACCTTTTTGCCAAGTCCTGCAATAAAACGCTTACAACCATAGTTTAATCCTGCAAATGTGGTCTTGCGATTTTTAATTTGCTCTACTATGTCAGTATAACGAACAATTGGTCCTGCAATAAGTTGTGGAAATAGAGCAATATATAATCCAAGGTTAAATGGATTTTTTTGAGCTGGAACATCTTTTCTATATACATCTACCAAATAAGACAGAGCCTGAAATGTAAAAAATGAAATTCCTATGGGTAAAGGTAACTTTAACTGACTTAGATTTAACTTTAAGAGCACATTAATATTAGTTATAACAAAACTTTCATACTTAAATAGGAATAAAATAAACAAATTGACAAATATTCCCATACACAGAGCAACTTTATTATCTTTAACTAAAAGTCCAAATAAGTAATTAAAGCATATGCTAAAAAGCATTAAGTAAATATATTCGGGTTCTCCCCAAGCATAAAAATATAAACTAGCCAATAATAAGAAAATATTTTTGAGCTTAAAAGGCAAAATAAAATATCCAATTAATACAATTGGAAAAAATACAAATAAAAACGTCATACTTGCAAAAATCATTTTATCACCATCTTTATCAACTTTATAAAATATAAAAAGCTCTAAACAGAATTGACCTATTAACTAATAATATGTCAACTGCCAGAGCTATATATTATACTACCATAAAGTGGTAAAAATTAAAAGTTATTTATGTTAAAAATTTATCTTATATTTATTTAGTAATTCTTTTGGGATATGACAGTAATCATTAGGATACTTATCTAATCTATCTTGATGTTCAGCAGCACTTTTAACATAATTATTTAAATCTAACACTTCAACAACTATTTTTTCTCTATCGCTTCTGTCGTTAATGTATTTTTTAGCTATTTCTAAATGTTGCTCATTATTGCTATATATGCCTGTTCTATACTTTTTTCCAATATCTATCCCTTGTTTATTTAAGCTATACGGGTCTATAATTTCAAAAAAATAATCTATTAATTGACATAAATTTATAATTTTAGGGTCAAAAGTCGTTTTAACACATTCGGCATATCCATCATATTCACCATCAAGGATATTAGTCAAACCATTTGCTCTTCCTGCTTCAGTATCAATTACACCTTCTGAAACTCCCACTCCTGAAGGAGTGGGGTTCTTAAGTACTAACTAATTTTCTTATATGACTCTAAAGTCAATATACACTAATATAGTTTCCCTA
>LJHE01000056.1 GCA_001983555.1 Candidatus Epulonipiscioides gigas | reverse complement strand
TAATAAAAATCTTAGTATGTATATTTTTGTCCTTATTTTAAGTAGCAAAAACAACATGTTCTGGAAACAAAAAAAACAATTATTAATATATCCTGAAAACATAAAAGATTTTAAAATATATCAAAGTGCTGTCAAAGAAAATTTTGATTCTGTAATAAATGACAAAAATCAAAAAGGCGTATATAAAAGTGACATAAATACCTACAATACTACTTTAACAAGTTGTAATTGTGCCTATTTTGATGTAAATAATACGCCTTGCAAACATATGTATAATTTAGCTATAGAGCTAGGGATACTAAATAAAGATTATAAGCTCACAAATTATACTGGAGATTATAAAAAAAAGCTCAAAGCAAATACAAATACATATGTTGTAGTTGATTTGAAAATGGCAGGTTCATATTATGAAACTGATGAGATAATAGAAATAGGAGCAATTAAAGTAAAAGAGCAAGAAATAATTTCCGTTTTCTCAACTTTAATAAAAACCACAAAAGTAGATGAAACTATTTTAGTCTCTAATAATATAACTTTTAAAATGATGTCAAATGCTCCAACAATACAAAAAGCAATAATAGACTTTAAAAACTTTATTGAAGAATATCCATTAGTAATTTATGATGCTCCACTTAAGGCGAAATTTTTAGGAAAAGCTATGTTCGATGTTAGTGAAGATTTAGACAATCCTTTTGTTGATATTTTATCACTTGCAAAAAAAGAATATTTATTAGAAAATTATAAGCTTATGACTTTAATAAATCATCTAAAAAGTGATACAGATGCACCTGTTACTCATACTAGTATAGATAATTGTTATTTAGTAAATTATATTTATTCAGATTTATATCAAAAAAATTTGCTCAAAGAACCATCATCACCAGGTCCAAATACTACTCAAGAAGAACTAGAAGCATTTAAAATACTCTCTTCAATGCTCACAAATATTATTGGCACGGAAAGACTTACTTATAAGGATACAGGCTCATATTTTGCTGTTTTAATAAACGATAATCCTCGTAAATGGATATGTCGTTTGAAACTCGGCAAAAAACGTAAAATACTAATACTTCCAACAGAGAATAAGCAAGAAGAGCAGTATATTCTTAATGATCTTCAGGACTTGCTCAAATATTATCATCCTATGGTAGAGATTGTTCAAAAACTTATCATATAAAAAAATGCCCTCACATTGTGAGGGGAATTAACTTATATGGTTAATAAATAGTCATTAATTTCTGTTACAAGTGCATCTGCATCAAGACCATGAACAACACAAGCTTGCTCTAATGATTCACCTTGTGCTGACGGACAACCAAGACAATGCATTCCAGAATTCATAAGAATAGGGATAACACCTTTATCAACACCTAGAATCTCGCTTATTATCATTTCTTTAGAAATTTGTTTAGCCATTTTAATTTTCCTTTCTATTTCAAACTCTACTATATTTATATTTCATAAGAGCTATTTTTTCAAGGTCTTTAATCATTAAACTTTAATTGTTCGTGTAGAGGAAGAATAAATAGTTTAATCATTAAATAAGAAAATAAACACATCCAAACAATCAGTAGAAAAGGTCTAAGATTTTTGCACATTTTGGGAAAAACTGTGCCTATAATTATACCAGTTATAATTAAAGTTGATTTAAAAAGTCCTAAATCCATCAAATCAAGTTCTAAAGTCATGTCATCAATAATTTTTATAAATTTTTTCATTAAATTTTTTCCTTTCTTTGAAGTCAGCTTTTTATGCAAACTTTCCTATTGATATTAAGTTAAGCTTTATGACTTCTTTCTGATTAAATCATAAATTAATAACAATTTAAAGGGTCTAACATTTTTCTTCCATTTTTGATTGTTGCTTTTCCCTCAAAGAGATAATCTTTATTTTGTACATATACTTATGGAAGTTGTCAAATCATTATTTTTTAAATTTATAATAAAACTCTTTTGTTTCATTATTTATAGCTTCAAATCTATAACCTTGATTTTTATAATATTGATAAATAGGTTCGATTGAAGCAACAGTATTTTGATTAGTTAAGTTACAATGAGCTAAAATAATCTTTTTAATCATTTTATTATTTGCAATTTTAGCATTCTGTATTAATTCTTCAACAGATAAATCAGGATTTACTCCATCTTCCAAATTTACATTCCAATCAAAAATATTATATCCTGCAGCCTTAATCTTATCATAAAAATCTTGATTTAATTTACCAGCGCTTCCTCCTGGAAATCTAATATATTTAATATCTATATCCTTTTCTAAAATTTGAACAATATACTCATGGGTTTGTTTCATTTCTTCTAAAAATATTTCTGGACTGCTATAAATTTTTTTGTAATCATGACTATAAGTATGAAGTCCTATACCATGTCCTTCATCATACATTCTTTTTATAAGATCTTCCTTATCAATTATTTCCTTCCCCACTACAAAAAAAGTTGCTTTTATGTTTAAACGTTTTAGCTCATCCAAAATTTGTGCTGTTATTTTTGTTGTAGGACCGTCATCAAATGTAAAATATACAACTTTATCTTCTTCTGGTATCGCTGTTTCAGTGCTAGAAGAATCTACATTTATAGTCTCAGAGGCATAAATTTTAGGAGCATTAGTTGCTGATAAAGCAAAAGCTAAGAATAAAAATATTAATTTAATAAAATAGTTCATGTTCCTGTTCTCCTTATTAATAGTTTAAATAATAATTTTAGTATACCTTATTTTTTTTATTTTATTACATTTATAGTCACAGCACTTTAAAATAATAGTAAAAATATGTAATTACTTAAAAGCCTCCCCTTATAGCCTTACCTTTTAAGAGGAGGTGACATCGAAAAATGCCGGTGGAGTTTATAAGTACGATAATTATATTAATTGCAAAAATAGTAATAATTGGTTACTTTTGAGTAGTTCACGAGATTGTACTGATATTTTTAGTGTTACTAATTTTCTCATATAATAATGGAGCAGTATCTTTTTTTATCCAATGAATAAACATTTGAATAAATACAGTAGCTCCTATAAGATTTAAGATAATAAGAGGTAATATTATTATAAAAATTAAAAAATTAAAATTACCTAAAAACAAACATACAACTAATAAATAAAATGGCGTTGGTAACATAACATAAAATATAAATAAGTATTTGACAAATATTTGCCAAATGGAAAGCTCCTTTGATGTTGTAGATATTGTACGATATTTCATAAATTTTTGACCAATTGTATTACCAGAAAGCTTTATAGGTAAAATAATTATAATTATAAATGCTATTAAATTAGCTAATATTGCAAATACAGAAAAAAATATTGTTATAAAAGATGAGAGTATAATTACTATTAAATAATCTACACACCAAGAAATACCTTCTCTTATAACTGAAACATGTTTCCCCATTTGATATGCATTGTTATCAATAGCATTTTTACTTGGTAAGAAGAATGTAAATACAGGAGCAATAATATATCCTAATACACCTCCAGTTGAATTTATAATTAAATCATCAACATCACATAGCCTATAGGAACCATTATATATGCCATATAATCCTGTTAATTGTGTAAATTCAAAGAATAAACTAATTCCTAAACATACTAAAAATGTTTTTAACAAATTAAATTTAAAATAATATCTTAAGTATATTCCCAAAGGCATAAACATAACTAAATTAAAAGCCACTACATAAATACAAGAAGATTTTAATGTTGGAATATAAGTTTTGGGATTCAATAATTCAAAATGAGTTTCATCAATTATATCTTTGACAAATGCAAATGGAATAAGTTGCATTTTAAAACCGTTTAACTTTTGTGCTTGTAATAAAGTTGGTACTGGAAATATAATCAAGCAATACATATTTAACAAATATAATGCCAAAGAATATATTATTAATGCTCTTAGCCAAGGAATAGCTCCAAATTTTCTGTAATTATATATTAAAAATGGTAATGTCATTAAAAATGCTATAACTGGAAACATTATAAATGCTTGTAATATAGATATCCCATAAGTAGTCATATCATCACCCCTCTTATAAATATTTTTCAGTATAGTATCTACTTGTTCAATAAAAGTTATACCTAAAATAGTAATTAGAATTACATAAATTAAAAAAAATGACTTGTAATTGTTAAGTTTTTATACTACAATAAACTTATCTGCTATATAAATTTTTAGTAGAAATATTTTTCTAATTTTTATCAATTTATTTACTACCCTAAAGGGCTACAATTTTATAAAAGAGGTGATTTATGTCTTATGAACGTGGAATGGCGGCTTTTAACTTAGAAATGACAGATCGTATTCCAAGAACAGAATACTCAGCTCATAGATATTGGGGGCTAATTAAAGTTGTTACAGGAATTGATGTTAATGAGCACAGTTCAAAAGAAGTTCAAACTAAAGCAACTTCAGCTTTTGTAAAGGCTTGGGACTATTCTTTTGTTTGGAATATTTTAGTCCATTCACAATATTTAAGCAAATGTAAAACTAAAATGGGTCATGCGTCTTATGCAGCAGGTGGAGTAGATTTTAGTTCAGAAGTTTCTTGTCCATTTGAAGAGCCTGAAGAATGTTTAGAATTTGATGCAATTGAAGTCTATGGAGAAGTAGATGAAAGAAAAGCCTTAGAAAATTTTAATAAAAATTTTAAAGAAAAATGTAAATTATTCCCAGATGCTGTAAATACGACAGGAACTTATATAACACTTGTTTCTGGTCTTATAGAAATTTTCGGTTGGGAAATGTTACTGCTCGCTCTGGCAATAGACGATAAAGCTTTTGGTAATGTTGCAAATAGATATGCTGAATGGATGATGCCATTTATGCGAGCTCTGGCAGATTGTGATGCTCCAATTGTGAAAATCCATGATGATATTGTTTGGACCTCTGGAGCTTTTGTAAATCCAAAGTGGTATAGAGAATATGTTTTTCCTAACTACAAAAAGATGTTTGCACCTCTACGAGAAGCCGGCAAAAAAATTATTTATACATCTGATGGAACTTTCAATGAGTTTATAGATGACATTGCCGATTGTGGGGTAAACGGGTTTGTAATGGAACCTACAACAGACATGAAATATATTGCAGAGAAGTATGGCAAAACTCATTCATTTGTTGGAAATGCTGATACAAGAATTCTACTATCAGGGACCAAAGAAGAAATTTATAATGAAGTTAAGCGTTGTGTTGATATTGGTAAAAATTGTCCTGGTTTTTTTATGGCGGTTGGAAATCATATTCCACCTAATACACCAATTGAAAATGCATTATATTATAATGAAGTTTTTGAAAAATTAAGTAAAAGATAAGGGGAATGTATTTTGAAAAAACCAAATATTTTATACATTATGTCAGATGACCATGCATCTAATTCAATCGGTTGTTATAATTCTATTTTATCAAGTGTTTTTAAAACGCCAAATCTCGATAGAATTGCTTATGAAGGTTGCAGAATGAATAATTTTTATTCAACCAATGCAATTTGCACTCCAGCTAGAGCAACCATTATGACAGGTCAATATGGAAATATTAATGGAGTAAAAACTCTTTCAGATGAATGGAATCCATGCCAACCAATTAATCTTGCTCAAATTATTACAGATGCTGGATATCAAACTGCAATGTATGGCAAATGGCATCTCGGAGCTCCTCCTATTGGTTTTCAAGAGTATAAATATCTATCAGGTAAAAAAGATGATGGAAAGCCTGGTCAACAAGGTGTATACTTTAACCCAACATTTAGAAATGAAAATAATGAAATACTAGAATACGAAGGCTATGTTACAGAAATTATTACAGATATGACAATGGACTATATTAAAAATCGTGACCAAGATAAGCCTTTCTTTATTATGTGTAATCACAAAGCTCCACACGATTTCTGGGAATTTGTTGATAAGTATAAAGATATATTTGATGATATTGATATTCCTGTTCCAAATAGCCTATTTGAAGATCGTGCTCATAGAAATGAAGCCTCAAGAGATTATGGTTCAAGTGTTACTCCAAGGAGCAAAGTAAGAAGCCTATATGAAGACTTCTGCAAGCCAAATTATGTAACAGGACCTCTCGTTGGTACTGAAAATATGAGCTTTGAAGAAAAAGGCATAGCTGCTTACCAAAAATATCTAAAAGATTATTTAAGAACAGTTGCATCTATTGATGAGTCTGTTGGAAAACTATATGCTCTATTACACGATGAAGGCATATTAAATGATACTATAATTATTTATACTTCTGACCAAGGAATGTTCTTAGGTGAGCATGATTATCAAGATAAAAGATGGAGCTATGAAGAAAGTCTTGGAACACCATTCCTAATTAGATATAATGGAGAAATTGCTCCTAAAACTGTATTAAATGAGCTTATGGCAAATATTGACGTTGCTCCAACACTAATTGATTATGCTGGAGCTAAACTTCCCGAAGCAATGCAAGGCGTAAGTGCTAGAAATATTCTAAAAGGTGGACACGATATTATTCATGAAGGTATTTATTTTAGATATTGGATGCATCTTGCTCATAGACACGATAATCCTGCACACTATGGTGTTGTAACCAAAGACTATAAATTAATTTTCTATTATGGTATGCCACTTGAGTCAACTGGTGCTCTAAAAACTATTACTCCAGGTGGATTTGAGCTATATGACCTAAAAAAAGACCCTCTTGAGCTTAAAAATGTATATGATGACCCTGCTTATAAAGATATGCGTGAAGAAGCAAAAGAGCTTTTAGTTTCTCTTAAAGAAAAATATGGAGATACTGATACTCAATATACTGATTTACAAAAATTATATACTACTTTAAAATAAGCACAACAAAAAAACGGGTATATTAACTCATACTTAATGTACCCGCTCTTAACATATTTTATTATTAATTATAAATTCTTCTTATTACACTATTACTTGGATCAGAGATATAAATTCCTTCATCATCTACAATAAGTTCTTTTAAAGCATTCCCATCAAAAATTATCTCACTTGCCTGCCCATCAATAGTTTCTATATTTCTATCAGTTGATACTTCTCCTGCAACACTAAAAACATTAACTGCTACTCCATTTTCAATAGTTATCTTTCTTACAACATTATAGTCTATTACATATAAATTATTATCATAACATATCATTTTTTGAGGTCTATAAAATTGAGCTACTTCGCCATCAATAAAATGACGACTATCTTTAATACCTGCTATATATTCCCAATTTTGAGCATCTGTATTATATTTTTCAATTGTAGCACGTTCTGCATTTGATATATATAGATTATTTTTACTATCAATTGCAAGAGCTGTAGTATCTTTATGTGCTGGTGCTACAAAGCTCAATTCCTGGGTTGTAACATCAATTTTTTTAATTTCGGTTGTATTAACCATTGCATTATTAATTATAATAAATATATTACCCTCTCTATCAAATGTAAAATCTATTATACCCATATACATTGAGTCTGCTATAAATACTTGTTCAGCAATCCCATCTTCTATCTTTATAATACCAAATAAATTACGACCTGTCTCTGTATCTGACCATGCATCTGTTAATACATATACTTCATTTTCAAAACTTCTAACAAGTTTAGGCACCATATAAAATCCTGGATTAGGTGGTAATGGTGGAAAAATGTTTTCAACTGTGTAAGTTGTAATTTTTCTAAGAACTCCACTGTCAACAACATATAAATCTCCATTAGCCGTTTGTGTCATACTTTCAGGTGAAACAAAACTTGCCGTATTTACATCACCATTTTTATGCGCTCTATTTCCAGTTCCATAAGCTGTTTCAACATAATAAGAAGAATTATAATTAAGAGATACATCCACCAGTCCATCTATTGGTTTAATTACTTCAACTTGAGCTGAAATAACTTTGTCACGAAATTGTCCTGTTATTTCTATATATCCTTGATTAACACCAATCACTTTGTCATTTTCTATTTTGACAATGTTATTTTCAGGATGTATCCATTGTATATCAGAGGTTTGTAAATATTTTACATCTCCATTTTTAAATTCTTGTGTTATAATAAGCTCTTTATATTGTTGTTCTGTTACCTTAAAAATACTTGGTTCTAGTTTAATTACTGATGAGTCTTGTATATTTCTAATATAACTTCCAGTAAATATGATACAACTACCAGCTAAAAATCCTAAAATTGATGCAGTAAATATTAATTTTCTATGCACTAGTTTTTGAGCTACTTTTATTTTGGTAAGTTGTAATTGTTCTAAGTCGTAGTGTAACTCTTTAACAGTTTTATATCTATCTTCTGGATTTTGTTGAATACATTTTAATATAATCTTTGAAAATTCTATTGAAACAGCTTCTTCTAATAAAATATGATTAGTTTTATTTGGTTTTTTATGAGTTGAAAGCTCAAATAAAATAACCCCTAAACTATAAATATCAGAGCGTGAATCTGTTTTTTGTTTTTTTAATTGCTCTGGAGATGCATAATGTTTGGTTATAGCGTGCACCTCAATAGAAGAATCTCCTTCTTTTGCAATTCCAAAGTCAATAAGAACTAACTTATCACCATGTGTGACTATAATATTTGCAGGTTTTAAATCACGATGAATAATTGGATTTGGTTTTAAATTATGTAGATAGTCAAGAACTTCTGCTAATTCTTTGCCCCACGTAATAATCTGTGATTGGGAAAGATATATCTTAGATTTTATTACCTTATCAAGTCCAATGCCTTCAATAAAGCTTTGTACTATATATGTTCCTGATTTCTCATAAAATACATCCACAATTTTTGGAAGATTAATATGATTTAACTTTTTTAAAATATCTTCTTCTCTAACGAATTCTTGATATTCAGGTTCAATATGTTTTATCAACCAGTCACTTCCAAGAATGTTGCTTTTAGCCACATAAACTTGACTCATACCACCACCCGATAATTGTCGTGCTATAGTATATCTATCTTGAAATACTACTTTTCTTAAATATTCCCAGTTTTGTTGAGTTTTTTGTATAAATTTATCATCAAATACTGTCATTGAGTTATTTTTATTAGTTTTTTGCGTCTGTGTCATTATATTGGAGTCTAATATAGTTTCTGTTATATATTCAGTCATTGAATTTTCTTCAATAGTTTTTTTCATTTTATTAATTTTCTTTTTAGAAATTATATGACTAACTATACTTATGCTACTTATAATCATTCCACCAAAGCCTATTATCGAAAGTATATCTTCAATATACAATTTGTTTCCTCCTATCCAACTCTATCAAATAATTTTTTTAGTATAAGTGCTGCTTCGCCTCTTGTCATAGCGCTATTTGGCATAAAAGTTCCATCTATGTTCGGTACAACCAGCTCTTCTTGTGTAGCAAGAGCAACATCTGCTTTAGCCCAGTCAGATATACTTAATACATCGTTATACTCGCTAAGATATTTATCTGGATTTTCTGGAACAATATAATTTTTTTCACTTTGTAAAACACGAGCAACTATAACAATAATTTGCTCTTTTGAAATTATATCATAGCCTTTAAATGTATTATCATCAAATGTAATATCTTTATACCATGCATTAGCAGTTAAATCATCTTCATGTATTATTTTAGTTAACATTATAGCTATCTCTTCTCTTGAAATAAAATCATTTGGTGCAAATATTTCAGACTGTTTACCATTAATTATTCCTTTTGATGCAAGCACATTGATTGCTTCTTGTATTTGTGTACTTGTATAAGTAAGATCTGAAAAATATTTTTTATTTTGCGCTACATTAAAATTGGTTATTTGCTCCATTGGTTGGATTTTCGCTTCAATTCTATCTGTTGCAGGATTAAGTTTTCCGCCTATTACTTCATTATTTTTAAATATTGCTTGATATTTTACATCACTCTCTACAATAGGTAATGCAATAGTTATAGGTATTTCACCAACATATGAAATATTATACTTATCATCAACTTTTTCTAAACTAATTTCAAAAGATTGAGGCTTAGTAATTTTATTTTTATCTATAGCTATTTCTACATCATCAATTAATAATCTTAAATTATCTATATCTGCTTGGGTAATATCAGAATGTATTGTAATAGGAGAATTTTCCTTGGCAAGAGTTTTTATCATAATATTACATTCTAAATCACGACTTAATATAATTCCCTCTGCAGTAAGTATCTTACTTAATTCCTTGGAAGCTAGAACAGCTTCTTGAGCAAGTTCAGTTATAGCATCATAGTTTATGAGTGATAAATCTTCAATAGTTGTACTAGCAATTTGAGCTATAATTTCTTCAACATAACAAGTTAATAGTTCTGTAGTATATCTGTCTTCATATTGTTCTTTAGTTAAATCTGAAATAATATTTATAAGCAACAAAGTAGCCTCCTGTGTAGTCTCTATTTCATTAAGTTTTTCATAAGGTAAATTTGGAAGTTCAACATCATTATTACATATAATCTCAGTGTTATTTGCAACATCTGTTTTTAATAATTTCCACTGAATTTCATTTCCATCATAATAAATTTTCTTAAGATTATTACAATAATTAAATGTATCTTTACCAATAACACTAGGAGCTCCTAATATAGTTACTATCTCTAAACTGCTACATCCACTAAATGAAAAATCTCCAATATTTGTAACGTTTTTTGGTATGAGCATATTTTCTAATTTATCACAACCAAAAAATGCTTTATCTTCAATATGTGTTATACTTTCAGGTAGCATAATAGTTTTCAGATTCACACATTCCCAAAATGTATTTTCTCTAATATGAGTAATGCCATCAGGTATATTTATGGTGGTTAACTTATTACAATTCTCAAAAGCACCCTTTCCAATTGAAGTAATGCTCACTGGTAAAGATACAGTTTTTAAATTATCACAATTATAAAATGCTTCATTACCAATTGCAATTACAGTTACATTATCTATAATTTGAGGGATATTTGCTCGATATATTTTTTCAGAAGCATCAGTAATTATTCCAGTATTTTTATCAAACTTAATCATTCCACCTTCAATACCAGGCACAGATAGCCAATCTTCTGCTACTTCAATCCTTGTACTTGGTAGTGTAGGAATGTTTAAACTATACCATCTGTCTATATTACTACCATAATATATTATTTCTAAATTAGGACATGCATCAAATATAAATTGCTCAACATAGTTAAGACTGCTTGGAAGAGTTATAGTTTTTAACTGCTCACAACTTAAAAATGCTGCTCCTCTAATCGAAACAACCCCCTCTGGAATTACTACACTTGTCAAATTAATACATGAGAAAAATGCTCTATCACCAATAGTTTCTACTGTGTTTGGCATAGATAAACTTATTAAATCCCGACACCATTCAAAAGCTAAATCACCAATAGAAGTTACCGTTATTCCATTTATTTGTTCTGGAATATGAGCAATACTTATTGTCTCTTCAGCTTCAATAATAGTTCCAGTATTTATATCAAATTTAATTTTTCCGCCTTCAATTCCAGGTACATTTATCCATTCCAATTCATTTTCCATTACTTGTATTTCTTCTGCATAAAAAGGTTTGATAGGTATTTGCTGCAATAATATAGCTCCTATAATTAATAAATTAAAAAATTTTTTCAACTTAGTCCTCCAATATAAAAAGTATTTTCTTTATGCATATAAGTATATGTAACAAAGATTGTTTTAATATAAGATAATTCCTCATGTAAATTTAATTATTTGGGGAATTTATAAACTTCTTTTGTTTTTATGAATACTTTCTAAATTCGTTTTCTTTTTAAATCAGATCCTCTTCAACAATGGATATAGACTTTGAGCGGTTCTTTAACATACTAATCATTAGAAAAAAGAGCTCATTACACAATTTTTATCACTTCTAACCCTTTGAGTAAGTTGTTATATAGGCTGTCCTACTATAGAATATTACTTATCCCAATAAGTTTATTGCATTTTAATTTTCATCCTAAAATTTTCCTGTTTAACTTTTTTGCAATTTTTAATTTTGCTATTTATGGTAATCTCAGTTCAAACCCTTCAGTCATCTGACGCTGTCACATCCCCAACCCCCATCTCTTCTTAAAAGGAGAGCACTGAAAAAGTCTTTTAATATCAAATTTAAATTTGTCCGATACATCGAGTTCTGTTCAAGGTGCATTATATAGACAATATCAATATGAGCAATTTATTCCAACACATATAGAGCTGCATGATTTTTTGTCTATATGTGTTTTTTTCTAAAAAAATGATTTAATTAATTCTATCAAACAATTCTTTAAGTACAAAAGCTACTTCACCACGTGTAACAGTGCTTGTTGGAGCAAAATTTCCATCTTTACGAGCTGGCACTATATCTTCTCTTGTTGCAAGAGCAATATCTACGCCCGCCCAACCAGGTATAATATCTGCATCTAAATAATCAACCAGATAATTATCTGGATATAATGGTAAATCATGATTTTTTTCTGTTTGTAGAATTTGTGCAATGGTCGATATCATCTCCATTCTTTGAAGAGTGTCTTCACCAAGAAAAAGACTATTGTTATAACCCATTTGAATAAGCATATTAGCAAATTCATTGCGTGAAACTATTTCATCTGGTGCAAATTCATTAACAGTCTTTCCGCTCATAATTCCTTGAGCAGTAATTACCATAATGGCATCTTTAATTTGCTCACCAACATTATAAATATCAATAAATTTTTGCTCATTTTGTGCAACAATATAGTTGCCATCTTGTGATATTTTTGCTTCTATTTTATCATTTACTGGATTATAGTGACTACTAATTATCATATCCCCGTTAAATATTGCTTGATAAGAGGGATTTTTTTCATCAGCTTTTAATAATCCCATCGTTAGTGGCATTGAAGGAATAACTGAAATATTATAACTTGTATTAGTATAATCAATACCTTCATCGTCATCCTTGTCTAGATTTTTATCAGTACGACGAAATGTAATTTTTATTGGTTCTGGCTTAAAATCTGATTTATTGAAAACAAATTCAGCCTCATCTGTAACAATTCTTAAATTATCTATATTAGCTTGCATTAGACTTGCATCTAATATTATGTCTGCTTTTTTATCAGCTCGCATTATCACCATTACATTACGTTCTAATGGTCTAGTAAGCGGTAGCCCTGCAGATGCAAAAACTGTCACTAGCTCATCAGCTATTTCATTTGCTTCTGCTTCAAGTGAGCGTATTGTGTCATAACTTATCGTAAGACTGTATTTTGATGTCCTTTTACTAGCAATATGAGATATTGCTGCCTCGGCATATTGAGTTATTAGCTCTTTAACATACTCATCTAAAAGTTGTTCAAGTGTTAGATCTTCTGTTAAATCCTCAAGAATTTCTATTAAGTCTTCTATATCTTCAATATTATCTAACTCGTCATATGGTATATCTGGTAGTACTGTTGGAGCTTGTTTTACGAGATAACTTACAGCTTCTTGCTCATTATGTTCAGGTAAAATATAATCTACTACTGGAATTTTTGGCGGGATAGTTATTGGAGGTGTAATAGAAGGTATTGGTTTATCAAATATTATTCGTGTACCATTATTTTGCAAATCATTTAGAATTTTAATAGTTTCATTATCTTGTAAATTAATAGGATTATTTGTTAAATTTATATAAGTTAAATTATTCAAATTTGATAATGCTCTTATATCAGTTATTTGATTACCTGCTAAATTTAAATCGGTTAATTTTTCTAAATGTGTAAGTGGTGTTATATCAACTATATTATTGGCATTAAGACTTAGTACTGTTAAATTAGTCATATTTGTAAGAGGTGTCAAATCTGTTATTTCATTGTAGTCTAAATACAATTGCTTTAAGTTATTAAGCGGTATAATAGGGTTTATATCTGTAATTTGATTTTCATATAGATGTAATTCAACTAAGTTTTCAAGATATGAAATTTGATTTATCTCTACTAATTGATTTTGTGCCACAGAAAGATTGGTAAGATTTATAAGACTTGATACCATGGTTAAATCAGTCAAATTATTTTTAGATAATTCTAAATTTTTAAGTTGTAATAAACTCGTGATTGGAGCAGTATTTGTTAGTTGTTTATCATATAAATTTAATGTCGTAAGATTTTGTAGTTCACTTTTTTCAATTTGTTTATTTAAATTTGTATCTACGTGTTCTAGTATTGCCTGATGTAAATTTCTATCTATATAAGTAATTGTTTCATTAGCATACACATTTTTACTTATAAACAAAGCTACAGTTATAGTCAACCACTTCCATTTCATTTTATTCCACCTTTTTTTTGATTGCTAATTGGCAATTATTTATTTTAGTTGTTTTAATTTATACAAGTCTATCGAATAGTTTTTTTAATATTATAGCAACTTCCCCACGTGTTAATGTTCCATTTGGATGAAACATACCATCTGTACGTTTTACAATTAAATTTTCACGTGTAGCAAAAGCTATATCGGCTTTAGCCCAATTTGGTATATCTGATGAATCAACATATTGTGCGAGATAATATTCAATATCTGAAGGAATTGAATAACTTTTTTCATTTTGCAATACACGTGAAATTACTGATATTGCTTCTCCTTTTAAAATTAGATCATTGGGTTTAAAAGTGTTGTTGTCATATCCTTTCATTATATTTTCATTTGTAGCAGAGCCAACTCCAGCAAAAAACCAATCTGCTTCAAAAACATCTAAAAAGTTGCTTCTAGCTGTAGCGTCATAAGCATATATTGTTTTTACAAGCATAGTAGCCATCTCTGCACGGGTAACAGGAGCATCTGGTCCAAACTCACTTGCGCTTTTTCCATCCATTATACCTTTAGCTGTTAGAATATTTATTGCTTCTTGCATTTCTTGACTTTTATTTGCTATATCAGTGAAATCTTGTTGGTTAGATTGAACAATAAATTCACCTTCCAAATTTGTTTTAAATTCTATTTTATTTGTAGCTGGATTATAAGTTCCGCCTAAAAGATTGCTATTTTGATACGCAGCTAAATAATCAGTATTACCAAAAGGTGTAGGCAATGCAACTGTTAATGGCTTTTTTGGAGCAACTGATCCAAATGATAAAGAATAACTAGTTTTTGAGTAATCAATATTATTATTTTGCATTCCAACTCCATTTGTGTTAACTTTAATTTCAAGTGGTTGAGCTGAATATTCTTCTTTAAAATTATCCATATCTACTTCAAAATTAACATCTTTTGTCTCAACTCTTAGATTATCAACTCCTTGTGATTGTGTAAGTGTTGTATCTAAAGTCAAAGTTGCATTAGCTGCTTCTTTTGAAGTTAGCAAAATATTTCTTTCAATTTCACGATTTAGAGCTACTCCACCATCTTCTATAGTTTTTGTCAATGCATCTGCTGTTACATTTGCTTCTTTTTCAAGGTCAACTATAAAATCATAATTTATTACAGGTTGATTTTGTATAGATTTGCTAGCAACTTGCATAATAGCTTCTTCAGCATAATTAGTAACAAGCTCTGTTATATATACATCTTCTTTTTGTACATCTGTAAGATTATACACAATATCTTCCATTACATAAACAGCATCATCTTTATTATTTATATCTTCAAGTTTATTATATGGCAAATTAGGATTATCAACAGGTATACTTTCTAGAAATTCACTTTCTTTTTCCAGCTCAAGAGCAACAGAATAAACATTTATACCAGCATCTTTTAAAATTTGTTTATCTATATCACTTATTTTATCTTTATCTACATATAATCTGCTTAACTTTTTTAAATTTCCAAGTGGCAGGTAATCATAAATTGGATTATTTTTTAGATTTAATACTGTTAGATCCTTTAAATATCTTAATGGCTTTATATCTGAAACATTATTATCTTCGAGCATTAGATTTTTTAAATTTGTTAAACTTGCAAGTGGTGTAACATCTGAAACATTATTATTATTTAAATTCACATAAGTTAGCTCTGTTAAATTTGCTAATGGAGTAACATCTTCAATACCTTTTTTAAAGCTAGACTTACTATCATTTTTCAAATCTACGTACGTTAAATTAGGAAGATTTGCGAGCGTGCTTATGTCAGCAATACTGTGTCTTTCAGTTATAATTGTTGTTAAATTAGGAAAATGTGAAAGAGCACTTATGTCAGTTATGTTGATACTATCAAGATATAATTTTGTTAAACTATTTGCTTCTTTTACTTCTATTAATCCGTTTTTATTTTTATCTGCATTTTGTAACAATTCATTGAGTAAAAATTTGTCATCTATCTTAAGAGCTACATTATCATATGTTGCTTTTGTTATAATAGGTTGCAATAAAAGAGCTATTACCAATATTGAGCTGAGTTTTTTTTTCATAAAATCTCCTTTCTTAAATTCGATTAAATAAATTTTATTATTGCCGCTGATATATCATCAGTGCAACGAGTCATTTTAACTTGATTAAATAAAGTGTCTTTATAATAATTTAATAAGTAGTTATTGACTACCCATTTTTGTGTTTTAACCAATTTATTTAAATCAACCCATTTATAGAATCCATCGGTACATACAAAAAACATATCCCACTTTTTAATCATACCAGAGGTATTAAAAATATCAATATTTGAATTGTTACCGATACATTGTGCAAGCATAGTTTTGCCATTGCGAATGACAGTGTGATCTCTTGTTAGTATAGATAATCCTGCATTACCAAGCTTATATACTCTGCTATCTCCTATATGAGCTATAGTATATTGATTATCTATTACTAATAAAATAGAAACAGTTGCACCTGTAGTAATATTTTGTTCAGCTGCTGTATATATAATATAATTATTTAATGTAACTAATAGCTCATTAAGTTTTAATGTCATACTAATCATACTTTCATTTTGTTCAATGCTATGCATAAGAGTATCTTCTGCCCAGCCTTTTGCACTTACTGTTATAGCATTTGAAGCCCAGCCACCATCTTTAAAACTGCCAATGCCATCACTAACAACAGCCATACATACTTGATGCTTTATAACTTTCATTTTTGTTACAAATAAACTATCTTGATTAACTTCTCTTGTTTTTCCAGCGTCACTTCGTCCGCTTATCAATGTTCTCATGTTCCCCCCCACTTTCGTGTATAATATTATATTAGTACAGTTATATCTCCATTAGCTTCTTCCGTTGTAAACCAATACTCAATTCCTTGTTTAGAAAATGAAATTTTATCGTTATAATTTAATTCATAACGGATGTTACTTTTTAATTTTTCATCATTTAAAAATGTACCATTTGAGGACTTAAGATCTATCAAATAATAAATATCATCATCTTTTATAATATTAGCCTGTTTCCTACTTATCGATTTTACACTGACATCAAATTCATAATCTGATTCTTTAGGTTTATTAGCTTTATCTTGTCTACCTATGCTAAACGTATCACCAATTAATACTATTGGAATTTGATAATCAAGTCGTGGAAAAATTGAGTTTGGAGCAACTAATGTTAACATGGCTTCGCTAGGAATTGTATCGTCAATTGCAATTGGTTGTTGATAGTTATCATATGCGAGATTTTCATTAACTCTGTTGCTAGATAAATATATTTCATCCGATTTTTTGTTTTTCCTGCCTAACCAACCGAATAAACCTTTGCTCTTAGGTTCAGGTTCTTTTGGCATAGGTGGTACTACAACTTGTTTTTGTGTCGGTGGCTGTAAATTAATGTTATTTTCAGTAGGACACTCATCTGGTTGTAATGAGCTAAGAATTGTATCTAATAAATTTTTAAATTCTTCTATTGTAAAGTTTGCACCCGCAAAATAACGATAAAATTTCATAACTTCTAGCGAGTCTTCATCTTTACAATTGTTCAGTAATTGCACTAACAATTTTTTAGTTGCTTCAATATTTTGCTCATATTCCTTTATTGGAGCATATATAAACAATACTTTTTTAGTTGGGATGTCAATATAAATATAATTAGCATCTTGGCAAAAATTTGTGATATTTAAAAACCAATCTTCACATTGTATAAATATTTTAATTATACTAGCATAAATTTTACAAAGTTCTAAAATGCTAAATTTTTTTGATAAGTCTTCTAAAGACATTTTATTGTCAACTTGATAAGTCAAGTTTATCTTTCCATTAACTTCAGTTGCACTACAGGGTAATAAAAACTTTGGCTTTTGTGTATTGATAACTTTATATGCTGTATTATCCATTGTCATATTATCTGATATAACAACAGTTAACGTTGTATCTACTTTTTCCAATATCAACGTATCCATGACTCACCTCTTTCTTAAATTTGTACATATTCTTTACCTGTAATATACTTAAACATCTTACATTCAGATATATCATATATTATAGGAATTTTACCTATTAATGTCATGTTATCAACAAAATTAGCACGTTTTTTAATTTTATTATAAACCATATATATTTTTTGTCTAATCAATGTAGATACATTATCATTTAACCATTTTAAAAATTTATCTTTAGCACTTATAGATTTTGTCTTAGAAGAAATCAAAGGAATGTCACAATAAATACCTTCTAAATAATTTAATAATGCATTAAGCTCAAAAAAATAAGATATAGATATATCATATGTTTGCGTCGTTTCTAATTGTTGTAATAAAATTTTTCCATATTCTATTTTAGGGTCTACTATAACCAAATTAATTTTCATTAGAACCCTTCTTTCTTTTAAAAAGATAACCTCCTATCAGTTTGAGATTAATAGAAGGTTTAAGTATGAACGCTACTCGTACGAAACGAAACGTTGTAAAAAAATCTTTATCAATTATTAAACAAAATCAGGTAATGAGCCCATATCTGAAGCTAATCTTTCATCTTCTGCTCTAAATTCTTTAGCAGTTTGTCGCATCAGATCAACATATCCATCAAGAACTTGTCTAAAATCTATAAGAGTTGGCTGTATCTCATCAAATTCTCGTAAAAAGGCTGTTTGAGCTGAACCTTTCCATATCTCATTTAATGCATAAACAATCAATCTTATTTGTTCCATTGCTTCACCATGATCTGCCACTAACCCACTAGCTTCTACTTCTTTACTTTCTAATACGTCTGCTGTTACTTTAATTTGTGCCATATTAAAATCCTCCTATTCTTTTTCTGTTTATACCATAAAATTATTAATTGTATTGCTAAGACGTCTATCTGTATTTTCAAGTTCATTTGCTGCTGTATCCATAGCATTTGCATATCTAGCCATTCCCTCTGAAAACATAACGAACTTATTTTGTAAAGAATTTAATTTATTCTCAAACGCCACTTGAGCTTCTCCAGTCCAAATCTCATTTAAACCTCTAATAAGACTTGCAATATTTGTCATGCTCTCATCGCTTCGATCTCTACACTTTCTGACATCATTTGCTCGCTCTCTAAGTTCCTCAGGTGTTACTTGAATTAAATCTGCCATTTTAAAAACCTCCTATTTGATAAATTGTTGCATTGGATATTTTACACGGAAAATGACTTTTTTCAGCAACCTAATATATCTTGATACTATAGGAAAATATTGTTATATATTAAAATGATTTATAGCATTACTAATACGTATATCTGTTTCTTCAATATTATCTGCTGACATATCCATTAAAAAAGCATATTTTTCCATTATATCAGAAAAATAACCAAATTTAATTTTTATAGAGTTAAGTTTATCTTCAAATGCTCGTTGAGCTTCTCCCACCCAAATTTCATTCAATCCTCTGATAAGAGAACTAAGACTTTCTATAGCCTCATCACTTTTTGCTCTACATTTACGAATTTCGTTTGCTTTTTCTCTAAGTTCTTCAGGTGTTACTAGAATTAAATCAGCCATTTTAAACACCTCCTCTTAGTCTAACTTTAATCCTTTCTAATTTTAGTTGCATGCAATGAAATTTCTTGATCCATATGCATAAATTGCTCTATTGTATAATCCAAAATATCTGCAAGCTCTTGAAAACTTCCTTGTAAATGGTCAGCTTTTTTTTGTAATTTATTTAGTGTAAATTGTATATTTTTTTGAGATAATACCTCTGAATCTAAACTCTCTTCTACATAAGAAATATTTTGGTATATTTCATTCATTGTATTACTTTGTTTGAGCATATTTTTTTTAAATTCTAATATATGATCATAACTTATTTTTATTAACCCCAATTATACTTCCTCCAGTTATGATATTTAAATTATTTGTTCAGATAATATTTCTTCTGTAACTTGTTCAATTGTGAAAATAACTTGTTCCAATTCATCAATTAAATTGATAACTTCTGTTTGCTGTTTTAATAATACGTTTATAAGTGAATTGGCACTTTCTCCTTCCCATCCATCAAAGACACTTTTTGTTAAAGATTTCAGAAGGCTTTTTACTATATTGCAACTATTGATACTATCTCTTAAACAAGTTATTTGATTTGTTGTATCAATTATAATTTACTCCTCCTCTTTATGTTCAAGTGTACCCCAAATTATACTTCCGTCCCAAATACCCATTGAAGCTAATGTTGCGTCATCATTTAATGAAATCCCCTTATACATTGCGTTTAATTTGCAATAAGAACCATATTCTTCAGGCATACTATCTTGTAAACATTCTAATATTTTGAAATTAAGCTCTTGCCAAGGCATAAACGTTGGTAATTCCATGTCTATATCTCTGCCCTTATCTACAATTTTTATTGTAACTATAATTTCTTCACATGGTTTCATCACATTATTCCTCTCTTATTTTTCTACCAATCGTATTTTGGCTGTTTTATTTTCAAGCACAATATATGCATCTTCGTCTAAAATTTCTTGCTTTGTTTCACCATAGTCTATATTATGTTTAAATATATTATGTTCACTTGCCATACCTCCACGTATTAGAGCACATCTTTTGTTAACCATATTAGAAGTAAATAAATCACCACCATTAAAAATTTTGCTAATAAATGATATACAACCTTGTAGCAATACTATAATATTTAGTCCTCCGCCTAAATTAGCAATGGTATATAACCTCTTCATAGTTTGATCTGTTGCATCATTAAAGCATTTTTCAATATCGTATATAGCAAGCAACATAAATGGGAATTGCTCTTCAGTTATTTTTCCCTCTTTATCAAAAGCAATTTTTCTTGCTTGCAATAAAGGCATCCAATTTGCTATACATTGGTCAAATTCTTCACTTTTATCAATCATTCCTTCAATATTTATTGTATTATCTCCATAAACTAAATATTCCTTATAGTCTACTTTTTTTGCAATTTGAGAATATAATAAATTAAACAATTTAGGTTCTTTTTTCTTGGTAGATACTGTTAAAAACTGCTTGGTTTTAATATCTATTTCTATTGGTTCGTAATCAGAATAAGTTAATCCCATAAAAATATTATTTGTTGGATAATCATCAAGAATAACTATGTCAGGCATTGTTGGAATAGGTTTTGGTCTTTCACCTTGCCATTTATTATTCATTTGACTAACAATTTCTTTTATTAATGTAGCTCTTTTGCTTTCTGTTTCAGCTTCAATTGGTAGAGCAATTTGGAACTCAAGTGGAGGTTTTGCTTTTATCAATCCACGACCTACAGTATTTTCAGGTTCAAGTTCTGTGCGTCCAACAATCATTGTATAATCATTTTTATCTAGCATAATAAGTGACATATTTTGTGTGATACTTTGACTAATTCTATAGCTCACTGAATTTGTTGTGCTACCTGTAATAACAACATACATTCCATAACTACTACCTTCTCGTGTTAGAAGCTGAAATGTATCCGCAAGGTATGGATATGTTCCAAGTATTGGTGCGAAGTTATCAATAAATAAAATTATTTCAGGTAAACTTTCACCTGTTGCTTCTGTATATGATGTAATACTTAGAACAGATTCTGCAACAAAAAGTTTTTTGCGTTCTTTTAACATTTGTAGTAGAATTTCCGATAGTTTTGATATTTTTTCAGCTTCATCACCAAGAGCAACACCACCAACATGTGGCAATTGTTTATACATTCCAAGACTGCCACCTCCAAAATCCATAATATACATCTGTACAACTTTTGGAGAATACGAAAGTGCAAGTGAGAATATTGTAGTTTGCATTAAAGTAGTTTTACCTGAGCCAGGAGAACCATATATAATCGCATGTCCTTTCTCTGTAAAATCAAGACTTAAAGGATACTGAGACTGCTCTCTTGGATTATCAATCATGCCAATTATAGCCTTTAGTTTTCCACCACGCTCTATCCAGCCAGTTTCAACATTAAATGGATTTTCTATAAAATCTATTAAATACATCAAATATGGCATTTTTTCCGTCCAAACAGGCGTTGCAAATGGCAAATTGTTTTCTATAGTATATTCTCTTAAATATTCTACAACTGCATCAATTTCTGTTTTTTCCATTGCAGATTTTGGTTTTTTTGGTGGAATAACTGTTATTCGTTGTCCAACATTATCAATAAGAGAAACTTTAGATTTTGGTTTAGCTTTTAGGCTTCTATTTGGATTATACGGAGCACCGCTCCAAAATGATTGTGTTTGCTCAAATATTTCATCCTCACCAACTTTTACATATGCACGTCCTGGTCTTGTAATTTTTGCAGCATCAGGTCTTTTAATCATATCATTACTATCGCCAGAGCTTGCAACTTTTAAGCACCATCTAAATCTTGTATTGGAGTTCATCTTATCACTAACAACATTACCAGGCTTTTGTGTTAATAAAATTATATGTACCCCTAGCGTACGACCTATTCCAAAAACGCTATCTATAACACGCATAAAGTTTGGAAACTGCATTTTAAACTCAGCAAATTCATCTATTATTATAAATAAATAAGGTAACGGATCTGATACTTTATTTTCTCTATATGCAGTTAAATATTGAGTAATATTTTGAACACCCGCTTCATTAAATACTTGTTGTCTTCTACTCAATTCTTTTTCTAATGCTATTAAATTACGTCCAATATTTTTATCAATATTAGATATTGTACCTGCTAAATGTGGTATATTTTTAAATGGCAAAATAAGTCCTGTGCCTTTAAAATCTATTAATATAAAATTTACGCTACTTGGAGAAAAATACGTTGCCATTGATAATATCCACGACTGTACCATTTCTGATTTACCTGAGCCTGTCATACCTGCAACAAGTCCATGTGGACCGCATTTTTTCTCATGTATATCAAATTCAAACCATTGACCATTAGGGGATATCCCAACAGGTACGCTCATTGATTTTTCGGGTCTACCTTTGTCCCAAAGTTCATCGATTGGTAATTCGCAAGCTTTTTGTACCCCATATCCTTCAAGATATGTAACACCATCTGGCAATTTTAGAACATCTTCACTTGTCTCAAGCCTAAGAGGTGCAAGGCTTCTTGCAAATGATTCATATTTAGCAGTATTATCTAACACAAATTCTTGTATATCAGTAGCATCTGTTTTTGTATAAAATATTGCTTTTCTGTTAGAAAAATTAGCAATGTAATGACAATCTGCTGGTAACATATGTATTTCATTAAACAATAATAAACTTTCAATTTTTAGATTAGGCTTTGTAAGCATATTAAAAATTGGGTGATTTATACAAAATTCTATCGATGCAAAAACAAACATATAATGTGGCATTTTACTAGCTTCTTTACTATATTGTACAATTTCATCTTGTAATTCATTTAAAATTAATTTTGATTCTTGCTTTTTTGATGCAAAATATCGTCGTATACGATTTTTATCAAATGTATGTGGAAGCCATTTTACAAAATTCCACTCATTTTCTTCATTTGTATCACATATTACAACAATTTTTAAATCCAGATAACTATGTAGACTGGCCGCTTGCACAATTAAATTTTTAGCAAGTTGTATACATTTTGTACGATCACCTATTATCCCACAATTTCTATATTTACTTAGTTGCATTAATATTGGACAATCTTTATTAGTTTCAAATTTATATTCCATTTGTTGAGCATGTCTAAGTAATACATCTTCTGTTAGTGATAATACATTTCTTGGTACTTTTACTTGAATATCACTTGATATTGTTCCTAAACCGATTGAAAGTGTCATAAAATCATCATCATATGGATCGCGATTCCAAAGAGCTGTGTCATGTCTTAAAGCAAGCATTATACATTCTGTTACAGTTGGATATGTACTAATTAAAAATTCACGTTGTGATTCTAAATGTTGTTTTATATAATCTACTTGCTCTACTAAATAATCTTGATATTTTGTAAATCTTAAAGTTATAAGTCTATTATATCCCAATTTTTGAGCGTTATATCTTGTTATTGACATAATGACGCCTATAAGACTCATTGGCAAACTGTAGTATAACATTACCATTGAATTCGTTACATATAAACAAATTCCAAGCATCGCCACTACAGATAGTGCAGGAGCTAAAAATACATTCATCCAACTAATTACGGGTGCAGTACCAATACTAGGAGGAGCTTGTACTTCAATTACTTCTTTTGACAATAGTCGTTTTAATCTTGGAGAACGATAAAGTTTAAGTGGATAAGAACTATCAATATTTTGAATATTAAGATAATTTTGTTCTTGATTATTAAACTGAAATCGAACAATGTCATCTGTAATAAGTGTTATGCCCTGCTCATTTGTAATTAATTGACAAAAAGCAAATTTTAAAACGTCACCTTTTTTTATTATTCCTGCTAAAACTTTTTGATCATTAAGATATGTACCATTACTACTTCTTGTATCAAAAAAACTACATTCTCCATTAAAAAAATTTAATTCTAAATGTGGATTTGAAACTAATTTACTCAATATTGTAATATCTGCAGAATCACTGCGTCCAATTAGAATTTTACCAGATACTGGGGCATTTATATTATATATATTATATACATTAAAAGCATATACTGTAAGAGATATTTTAATAGTAGACTCAATAACTACAATATTACGTAATACTTCTG
>LJHE01000055.1 GCA_001983555.1 Candidatus Epulonipiscioides gigas | reverse complement strand
AAAGAAATTAAAATCTCACAAGAATTTTTTGATAAATGTTTTAATGAGCCTTATGTAAAACATTTTTATTCCGATAAAGATATTGAAAAATTTAAAGAAAGATGGAGACCACATATAAGATAGAGGTGATTTAATATGTCGCACTTGGATAGACTTGAAGCAGAAGCAATTTATATTATGCGAGAAGTAGTAGCGGAATGTGAAAAGCCAGTTATGTTATATTCTATAGGTAAGGATAGCTCTTGCTTATTGCATTTGGCTTTAAAAGCTTTTTATCCCGAAAAACCTCCATTTCCATTTTTGCATATAGATACTATGTGGAAATTTAGGGAAATGATAGAGTTTAGAAATCGTGTTGCAAAACAAACAGGCATTGAGATGCTGGTATATACAAATAATGAAGGAATAAAAAATAATATAAATCCTTTTAACTATGGCAGTGTGTACACTGATGTTATGAAAACAGAAGCATTAAAAAAGGCATTAGATAAATATGGATTTACTGTAGCTTTCGGTGGAGCTAGACGTGATGAAGAGGCCTCCCGTGCTAAGGAGCGTATATTTTCATTTAGAAACACCACTCATACTTGGGATCCAAAAAATCAACGACCCGAGTTATGGAATCTCTATAATACTCAAATTAATAAAGGCGAGAGTATTCGTGTATTTCCAATATCTAATTGGACTGAAAAAGATGTATGGCAATATATCAAACAAGAAAATATCGAAATTGTACCATTATATTTTGCGAAAATAAGACCTGTTGTATCCAGAGATGGAAATTTAATAATGCTCGATGATGATAGGATGCAACTAAAAAATGACGAAAAAGTAGAAATGCAAATGGTGAGATTTAGAACGCTTGGCTGTTATCCTCTGACAGGAGCTACTATTTCAAATGCGGATACATTAGATAAAGTTATTATAGAAACGCTAAGTACTAGCTCATCTGAAAGAGTGACTAGAGTTATTGACCATGAGGCACGTGGTAGTATGGAGCGACGCAAAAAGGAGGGATATTTCTAAAATGAATACATTGCTAAAATTTATTACTTGCGGAAGTGTTGATGATGGAAAATCTACTCTAATAGGTCGAATGCTCTATGATGCCAAATTAATATTTAAGGAGCAAGAAGAAGCTCTGATTGTAGACAGCAAGTTAGGTAGTGCTGGAGATGAAATTGATTATGCTCTCCTTTTGGATGGACTTATGGCAGAACGAGAGCAAGGAATTACCATAGATGTAGCATATCGATATTTTAGCACTGATAAAAGAAGTTTTATAGTAGCAGATACTCCAGGACATGAGGAATATACTAGAAATATGGCAGTTGGAGCATCTGGTTGTGATTTGGCTATAATATTAATTGATGCTACAAAAGGAATTTTAAGACAAACCAAAAGGCATACTAGAATTTGTAATTTAATGGGTATACGAAATTTTGTATTTGCTATAAATAAAATGGATTTAGTGGCTTATAATCAAGAAATATTTGATACTATAAAAAATGAAATATATGAGCGAATTAAAATATTTAATTATGATAGTATTTTTATAATTCCTGTTTCTGCTTCTAAAGGAGATAATATTACTAAACCTTCTAATAATATGCTTTGGTATTCTGACAAAACTCTACTACAATATTTAGAAGAAGTAGCGATTATAACTGACAATGTCGAAAAATCATTTTTAATGACAGTTCAAAGAGTAAGTCGACCTGACCATACATTTAGAGGATTTCAAGGTCAAGTTATACAAGGTAGCGCAACTATAGGAGATACCATATATATTACCAAAAGGCGAAGAAGCAAATATTAAAAAAATATTATTAATGGATAAAGAAGTTCAAACTATAGATACAGAGCAAGCAGTTACTCTTGTGTTAGATCGTGAAGTTGATTGCTCAAGAGGATGTGTAATTGCTAAAAATAATGCTCTATCAATTGGACGTTTATTTAGAGCTAATTTATTATGGATGGATGATGATGAATTAATTGTTGGAAGAAATTATTTATTAAAACTTGGAACCAAGATTGTACCAGCAACAGTTATCAAAATTCATTATTGTATTAATGTAAATACAGGTCAGCATATTTTACAAGATCAGGCAAAAAAAAATGACTTAATAAATTGTGATATTTCTTTATCTGAAAAAATTGTTGTTGATAAATTGGAACAAACTCCAGAATTAGGTAGATTTATTCTGATAAATAGAATTAGTAATATGACATCTGCTTGTGGAGTGGTTGAATATATATTACACAGATCTGATAATTTAACATGGCAAAATCTTGATATTACTAAAGAAATACGCTCTAACCAAAAAAATCAAACTCCAAAAACTCTTTGGTTTACAGGACTATCTGGTTCTGGAAAATCTACTATTGCTAATGCTCTTGAAAAAGCATTAGTATCAATTGGAAAGCATACCATGCTATTAGATGGAGATAATATTAGAATAGGACTTAACAATAATTTAAGTTTTTCAGAAGAAGATAGAGTAGAAAATATCCGTCGTATAGCAGAAGTAAGCAAGCTCTTAAATGATGCTGGAATTATTGTATTAGTGGCGGCTATTTCTCCTTTTGAAAAGGATAGAGAAAATGCAAAAAAGATAATAGGAACTGATTTTGTAGAAATTTATGTAGATACTTCTCTTGAAGAGTGTGAAAAACGAGATATTAAAGGATTATATCAGAAAGCTCGAAAAGGTGAAATTTGTAACTTTACGGGTATTTCAAGCCCATATGAAGCTCCACAAAATCCAGACTTTATTGCTAGAGCTCAAGAAAATAGTGTAGGAGAAATTGTAAATCAAATATTAAATTTTTTAAATTATTAATCTACGTAGAGGTAAGCTTGAACTGAATTATAGCTTACCTTTTTGAGATTTAATTATTAATTGCAATAATACGAGATAACCCTAAAATTAAATCTGTGCCATCCCAAGTAAAGCTGAAGTCTGTAGTTTTTCCTATAGGAACTATTCTATCTATTCCTTTAACACCATTTTCTATTAAAATATTAGAAAGCTCGGGAGCAATATTTCCTATATAGCTAATAGTTTGATATTTTTTCGTTATAATGGGAATTAAATCAGTTAAACTATTTGATGAGTATTCTAAAAAGCTCCCACCAAGAGAATGGTACTTTTCTATATTTTTGTCTAGTTTAGATAAATTTATACGAATAATAAAATTATCTTCTGTTGGTGCTACAGATATATTATTAAGCTCTATAGCAGTAGTACAAATATTCATATACTTATCTATAACTAGTACAGGCTCCAAATGATATTTTGATATTACATATTTATGAAATTCGCTCCAAAAATTTTGTTTTGCTAGAGCAACAGTTTCACTATCTCCAAGCCAATAAATTAAATGTGGAGCTGTACACGCATTTTGATCATATAAATACGTATCATTGTAGAAGTTTTCATAATTTTCTAAATTTAGTATTGCTGATGCTTCAAAAACTGCAAGAGAATATCTATCAGCAAATGTTATATCAAAAGCACGTGGACTAAGAGCACATTGTCTAATAGTTTTAATAGTATTATCTCCACCCCAAATAATACGTACATCACAAATTTTAGATAAATATTTTGTAGCTTCTATATTTTCAGAATTATATTTTATAATAGTTAAATAGTCTAATAAATATTTAAACTCTTGTTGCTCGGATACTTTTTCTAATGCTCTAATAATTAAATCTGTTTGAGCAAACTCTTTACTAGACACTTTAACTACAGATGCATTACCTGCTAAAAATGCACTGATTAAAGAATATGCAAAATTTATAGGTACATTACTAGGAGCAATATGAAAGCAAAGTCCTTGTCCAAGACGTAATTTGATATGCTCTGCATAGCTTTTTTTTATAAATTCTATATTTTTCTTTCTGCAAAAAAAAGCGAATGTAATAATATCAGGATATTTTTTACATTCTTTATCTTTTATTAAAATATCTGATACTGCTCCTAGAAATTCACATACTTTTATATCAAACGGCTTTAGAGCAGGTAATGTAATTAAACTATCTAATTGCTCTATTCCACATAGCTTAGTAATACCAGTTATGTTATTTTCCATACGTATCACTACACCCCCTTATTTCTGCATTCTTAATTCTTCCGAATATTTTAAAATACTTTCCAAGTCGTCCACAAGGGCAATCATCTTCGCCACATATAGCTCCTTCGTCTTCTGTGAGCAAAATATGCCCTGGATAAGAATACGGAAGAATGGATACAACTTCTAAAAGTCCTTTTTCGCCTATAGGAGCAATACTAAAATCATTTGGTCTACGCACACAAATATCACTAAACACACTAGTATGCAAATTTCCATGCTCACACTCTATATATATAGTTCCTGTTTGCTCAACCATACCATAATAATCATAAATATGATTTATTCCACATACTTCATTAAGTTTTTTATGAAATTCTTCTCTTGTAACCGCACTATCAATTAGCTTTTTCCAGCCACCACCATGAATTAAAATTCCCTTTGACAAATCTGGTCTATATTCAGTTTCAAGTAATTTTTTGTAAAAATATTCCCAAATCATAAATGTAAAACCAAATAAAAATATAGGTTGCTCTTTATATTTATCTAAAAAAGCCTTTAACCCTTCTATATTGAGCTCCATATTTTCGTCAAAAGCAAATATTTTTTCTTTAGCAAATATAGAAAAACCAATAATTCCTGCTCCTCTAGCAGAAAACATTGCACGATTTTTAATAACAGCACTTGTATCTAAAATAATCATAGGCATTCGAGCTTTACCTATAAAATTAGCTACTAATTTTGTGAGCATTTTAGTTTGCAATGTACTAGCTCGTTTATCTAAAAATATTTTAGATACTTCTTGCCCAGTTGTACCCGAACTGGTAAGCGTTTTTATTATATCTTTATCATCTATACTTTTTAAATTATATTTTTTAAAAAGCCTAACAGGCAAAAAAGGAATATCTGTATAATCTTTTACTTGCTCAATATTAAAGTTAAAAGCATCTAAAATTTTTTTGTATTCTAAACAACTTTTGTAATGATGCTCTGTTAAATCTTTTAATATAGTAGAAATCCAAATTTTTTTCTCTTCTTTATTTATTCCATATGGGTCAACTTTTAATAATTCATCGTAATTAATCATTTTACTTAAACATTCCTTTCAATTTAGTTGCCATATTTATAATTTTTAATTAGCTGGTGCTTGCTTAAAAGCCTCCCCATATAGCCTTCCTTTTTGCCTTTGGTATTTTTCTCCAAGAACCCCAATTGCACCTTCTATACTTTCCACCCCTTAAAATGAATGGGAGACTATGGGAGATGGTAGCTTTAGCTGATGGAAGGGTTTATAGGAGGTACCTCTTTAAAGGCAGTGAGGTTCTAAAGTAAAGATGCCTAAAAAAAGAAGATGGGTGGCTCTTGAATTAAGAATCAAATTTAAGATAATTATATAAAGTTTTACCTGAATCATTTTTAGGTATTTCATTGATATATTTGGATTTAAAAGCACTAGAATTTAAGCCAGTTTTTTCAGATAAATATTTTCTCATATCGTTTTGAGCATTTTCATCTGTAGTAAAAATCCATAAATTATCATCTATTCCACTAACTGCACATTCAGCATTAGGGAAAGCTCCTTTTAACATTCTTTCAACTTCATCTAAATTGACTCTATTCCCAAATATTTTTAAAAACCGTTTTTTACGACCTACAATATAAAAATATCCATCTTCATCAAACTCTGCCATATCACCTGTGTCTAATATGCCATGACGCTCATCACCTTTTTCTAAATCTGCAAAAGATTCTGCATATCCGAGCGTTACATTGTCGCCTGAATATATGAGCTCACCTGTAGTAAATGGTGTTGTAATTTCTGCTCCAGTTGCATCAACAAGTATAAGCTTTCCGCCTGGAATAGCAATACCCATACTTCCTATTTTGCTCAAATTTTTATCTGATGGTAAATATGCCATACGAGCAGTTGCTTCACATTGACCATACATTATTATAAATTTTCTATTAGTTTCTTCAGCAAATTCAGCAAATTCTTTGTGTAAACTAGATAAAAGTTTACCTCCTGCTTGTGTCATAGTTTTTAAACTTGGCAAATCCATATTGAAAATACGCAGTTTTTTGAGCATCTCATAAGTATAAGGTACGCCACCAAAACTTGTTGCATTTTGTGCTTTAAAAAATTCCCAAAATTCTTTTTGCATTATTGTTTTATTAGTTATAAGAATAGTGGCACCTACTAATAAATGAGAATTAATAATACTCAATCCATAAGTATAATTCATAGGCAGAGTAGTAATAGGTCTTTCAGTTGCTGTAATTTCTAAATATTTAGCAATACTTTTTGCATTAGATAAAATGTTCTTATAGCTTTGTCGTACAAATTTAGGACTTCCTGTGGAGCCACTGGTAGTCAATAATAAAGCTAGTTCATCATATAATTTATACTTTTCTACCGAATTTTTATTTTTCAATAAAACATAGTTATATATTGAATAAATAGCTTCAAAATCTTTATATTCATCAATATTTGAAAGTGGTACCCATAAATAATGAGGTTTATATTGATTTAATAAATATTGCTCTTGCTCTTTTTCTAATCCATAATTTAATAAAGCGGGTACACAGCCATTTGTTATACAAGCAACATAACCTAGAAAATCTCCGGCAGTATTATTACAAAATATAAATACTAATGAGCGTGGAGCCATTTTTTCTTTTAGATATTCACATTCTTCTAATAGTTTTCCATAAGTTAATATAATTCCCGTATCTTCTATAACAGCGATATTTTCGAGGTGTTCTTTAAAATTCCACATCATATTTTTGTGTTAATATCTCCTTTCCTTTGTCAAATGAGCTAAAATCAATTATATCATCAGTTTCCATCATAATATCAAATGCTTCTTCAAGCTCATTAATTAGATTAAAATGTCCAACACTATCCCAATCATCTATATCTTGATATTTAAGAACTATGGCTTCATCTTTTGGTATTTCAAAAATATCCATAAAAACTTTTAAATATTTCTCATTATTTTCCATTATAAATTCTCCTTAATTCTAGTAATTAACCATATATTTTTACTACAAGCATTGTTTACTAACAGTTCTCCAAAGTCCCCCCACTGTCACTAGTCTGAACCCTTCCGTCAGCTAAAGCTGCCACCTCCCCTTAAAAGGGGAGGCTATCAAGCGAACAAAAGCTGAAGTATTACACTAAAGTTGTCGTTTACTAGACAGTCCCCCCATCGTCCCACCTTTTAAGGGGGGAAAAGTGCCAAAGGCACAGGGGGGTTTAGGGAGAGGCAACTATTATTTTAAACTGCTGTGATTATATTAATTTGGTTCTTTATTTCATTTATTAGAGCATCTCCCTTTAAGTTGTTTTGCTCCATACAATATTCAAATGTTCCTGCTAAGTCATATTTTGGTTCAAGACCAATACGACGAAGTTTTGGATGAATATCTCTTTTTATAACTTGATCTGTTATAAAACTTCCCAGTCCGCCTATTTTTCTATGCTCTTCAACTGTAATTATCATTTCACTTTCACATAATTTATTTAAACTGTCTGTATCAATTTTAGATAAAGTATGAACATTCCAAACCTGAGCATTTATTCCTTCTTGAGCAAGTTTTTTAGCAGCATTTAAACAATGATAAACAGTAGTACCAGTTGCTACAAGAGCAATATTTCCATCTTGTTTTAAACAAATAGGTTTGCCAATTTTAAATTCATAATCTTCTTTATATACACTAGGATTACCTGCATCACCCGTTAAACGTAAATAAACTGGTCCATTATATTCAGCTGCTGCTATAATTGCTTTTTGAGTTTCTAAACAATCACAAGGAGAAAGTATTAATATATTTGGAATAGCACAAACTGCAGCAATATCTTCTAACCCATAGTGAGTATTTCCAAGCATACCTGTTGCAAATCCTGAATTGATAGATACTAATTTTATATTTTCTTTCATATATCCCATAAAATGTTTTACAAATTCATTAGCTCTTAATACACTAAAATTTGCAAAACTTGCTGCAAATGGAATAAATCCTTCCGAAGCTAAACCACCTGCTATGCCAACCATATTTTGCTCTGCAATACCAATATTAAAAAATCTCTCAGGATATGAAGCAGCAAATCTATCTAACCTGCAAGAGCCTTTTAAATCTGCTGTAAGAGCACATATTTTTTTATTATCTTTTGCGAGCATATCAAGTGTAACTCCTAAAGTCCCTCTTTGACCCAATAAACTTAGTGTTCTTAAAGTTTTTTTAAATTCTTTATCCATTTATGCTCACCTCACTTGCTTCTAATTCTGAGATAGCTTCTTGATATTGGTCTTTAGTTAGTCTTGAATGATGCCAATTATTATTATGCTCCATAAAAGAAATACCTTTTCCCTTAATTGTATTTGCATATATAAGTAACGGTTGCTTATTAGTTTTTGTTCTAAATGCTCTTTGTAAGTCTTTACAATTATGACCATCTACATCAACTATATGCCATCCACAAGCTTTCCACATATCTGATAAATTATAAGATAATATGTCTTTAGTTTGTCCATCAGATTGCATATTATTTGCGTCAACAATTACAGTGAGATTATCTATTTTTTGGGAGCCAGCATATATTGCTCCTTCCCATACACAGCCTTCATTACATTCGCCATCACCCAATAGAACATATGTTTTACTATTATTATTTTTGATTTTTGCTGAAAGAGCTTTACCAATTCCATACGAAAGCCCCATTCCTAGGCTACCCGTTGAGCATTCAATACCTATTTCTAAATTTTTAGAAGGATGGGTTGATAAAATGCTCCCATCCTTTCCAAAAGAAAGCAGTTGCTCTTTAGTGAGTAAGCCAACCTCATGCAAAATCGTATAATATCCTATGCCAGCATGTCCTTTACTTAAGATAAAATAATCATTATCTTTTTTTATATCCATATAAATTACTTTTAATATCTCAATAATAGATAAGCCCGCTCCTATATGTGCACCTAAGTTTCCTATATTATAAGCTAGCTCAAGCAAATTACGCCTCATACTTGTACATATTTCTAAATCTGATTTCATTGGCTTCTCCTATCTTGTAAGTCCTCCATCTACTCTTAAAACTTGACCTGTAATATAGCTTGATTCATCAGACGCTAAAAAAACTGCTGTGTTTGCAACATCTTCTGGCAAACCTTTTCGTCTTAAAATAGTTTTATTTATAGCGTTTTCAATAACTGATGGCTCCATATGCTCTAACATTTCAGTTTCAATAATTCCAGGAGCAATACAGTTTACTCGTATATTATTATTACCAAGTTCAGTCGCTAGTACTTTGCTCATACAAATTAGAGCAGCTTTAGAAGAGCCATATACACTTCTTCCAAAATTTGCGTCTATACCTGATGTTGATGAGATATTGATAATACTGCCACTTTTATATTTAGTCATTAATTTTACTATATATTGAGTTAATATAAATGGAGCAAAAAAGTTTATATTAAATTGTTGATAAAGATCTTTTGTACTTGACAGTTGAAATAAGGTATTAAGTGTAATACCCGCATTATTTACCAAAATATCAACTGGTTTTTTAGATTGAATTATTTGTTTTACTCCACTTTTAATAGCTTCTTCATATTCTAAATCAAAATATATAGGCTCAATAGCAACCTTATACTTTTCTGACAAATTCTTTATTTTCTCTAAAAACTCTGGAGTTTCCTTTCGAGCATGTGCCCAAATATTTGCTCCATTTTTTGCAAACTCCTCAAGAATTGCAGCTCCAATTCCTCTATTGCATCCTGTAATTAATGCATTTTTTCCTTCTAACACTAACATTTTACACCTTCTTTTAAAATACTTTCCCTGTTTCATTATTTTTAATGGTTCTAGCTGGATTTCCTAAGACAATCACTTCTTTTTCGACATCTTTTAACACAACAGAGCCCATTCCGATAATTGCCTTATCTCCGATATTGAGCTTATCTTTAATATTAGCTCCTCCTCCTATATAACATAAAGAACCAATATTTGTATAGCCCCCTATCTCACAACATCCCCCTATAACAGAATGAGCTCCTATTGTAACATCATGTCCAATTCCTGTGTTTGGAGGAACGATAATTACATTTTGCTCCATAGTAATATCCATACTTATATACGTACCTTTTGATATTACACAACCTTCACTTATTGTTGAATAGTCATATATATACGTATCAGGATGAATTAATGTAGCTAACTTGTAATTATTAGATTTTATCTTTTCATATAAAATTTTACGACTCTTTGGTTCTCCCACCGCTATTACAATTTTTATTGCTTCTGCAGAATATTCCTTGCAAAATTCAGTAAATTTATACACCTTTTTATTTAAAAAAGTAGTTAGCTCATCAAAATCATTTATAAATACAATGTCATCCCAAAACTGAGCATTGGATAGCTCAATCTGCTGTGTAAGAATAAACATATCTTTTGCTAGTCCTGCTGTTCCATAAATTGCAAGTACCATTTTTACCAACCCTTTTTATTTTCTAACATTTCCGAACAATCTTTAAATGTTTTTTTCGTATAATTAGTCGTTATATTAATTATTTGTGAATTTATTGCTAATTCATATAGCTCTGTTCCTCGCACTGTATCCCACCAATACTGAGCAAAATCCATATTGGGATAATTCCAGGGCTTTTGTTTCCATACATAATGTATTATTTTAGGATGTTTTCTTGCTTTAAGATAGTTATTATATAAATGTAAAGGAGCATATTCGCGAAATTTTGTTAACGAATTTTCTATAGCACTTATATTCAATTTAGTAGTTACATTCCAAGAAATGTCTAATAAATAAACTTTTTCTTGAAAAATTTTATTTAAGATGTGTTCTTCTATTCCCAAATAGGCTCGAGAAGCTGTTTTTAATAATGCATCCTCAGAAATAAATTTATTAATTTCTATTATATTAAATATAACAACTCCAACACTAAAATAATTAAATACATTTTTTAATTCTAAAATTTTTTGGTTATATTCTTTTATCCAACTAAAATTATTATGAGAATATATATAATTTAACTCTTGTGGTGCTGCTATTGCATATCCATTTATCTCTAAATTTAAAAGCTTTATAATATTTTCTAATACAATTAAATCACTATCTAAATATAGTATTTTATTATAATTTTTAAAAATATATGGAATTAAAAGCTTAAAGTAATTTTGTATACTCCAATGTTCATTATGAGGTAAATATAAACTATAATTACTTATTTTGTAACCTACATCATAAAATCTTAAACTAAAATTTTCCTTATCTTTAATTATTCGATATAATAAATTCTTATTTTTTTCACTTAAATTTTTATGAAGACAAATAATGTCATATTTATTTTTTTTATTGGAACTATTAACAACTGATAATATAGTAGCTCCTGCACCAATTATATATTCATTACTAAAAGATAATACTATTCCTTCTTTATTATCGCTAAAAACTGGCAACGGTAGTTCTTCTGGTGCTGCTGGATTTTCGATCGTACACCAATCTAATTCTTTAATATTATATTTATTTTGATTTTTCAAATATGAATAATATATACCTAATAATCGTTCTCCAATATGGTATAGAATCTTTAAGCCCTCTTCAGAATAATTTGTAAAATCTATACATTTTTCTATTTCTTCTAAAATAGCAAAACTCCAGGTGCAATATTCATGGAATAAGTCTTTTTTCATAATATAAAGTTGTCCTGGGTAGTAGACGTTGCCATTTATATATGATTCTGCATTTGGATACATCTCAGGAGATAACTCTTTGATAACATCTAATGTTAATTTTAACTTATTATCTTCAACCGATGGAACGTAATTTTCAAACTGCTCCATAACAGTAATGTCGAATTTGAGAGGAGTAGTAATTAACATATCATATTTAGTAATTTCTTCTGTTATAGGTTGTTCAAACAGATTCATTTGCTCAATAGCAATACTATTTAAGTATTCATATTTAATTGGGGCTTCTACAATTGGTTCTTTATTTAAATAGGGATATTTAACTAGTTTATTTATATTATTTCTAATATCATTTTTAGCAAAGCTTAAATATTTATTTTCTGTACATAAGCCATAATAATCAGCATCTGTATTTTTCCAAGCCCAATATTGTGCTGTAAGTTCACAATATTTATCATATTTAGTGGATATGTTATCTCCAGTATTATCACTTATAAACTTAGTACTACTATCTATATATCCAACTTTAATATTTTGATAAAGAGAATTATCAACAGTTATACTATTTTCTTTATTATGAGCTACAAATATTTTTATATTTAGCATATAATTTACCTGCTTTCTACCAACCTTTTTTATTTTCTAACATTTCCCAGCAATCTTTAACCGCTTTTTTTGTGTAATTAGTTGTTATATTAACTATTTGTGAATTTATGGCTAATTCATATAGCTCTGTTCCTCTTACTGTATCCCACCAATAGTGAGCCAAGTCAATATTGGGATAATTCCACGGCTTTTCCTTGCCAGCATAATGTATTATTTTAGGATTTTCTCTAGATTTAATATATTTATTGTATAAATTTATTGGTCCATAATTTCGGAATCTTTCTAATGTATTTTCTAATATATTTATAAATACATTCCAAGAAGGATTTAAAAAATAAATTTTTTCTTGAAAAAATTTATTTAAAATATGTTCTTCAATTCCTAAATAAGGTCGAGAAGCTTCTTTTAACAATTTATCTATAGAAATAAATTTGTTAATTTCTATTATATTAAATAAAGCAACTCCATTATTAAAATAATT
>LJHE01000054.1 GCA_001983555.1 Candidatus Epulonipiscioides gigas | reverse complement strand
AATTAGTTCATAGGAACTATTGATAGTGAAAGTCTTAGGGAAACTATATTAGTGTATATTGACTTTAGAGTCATATAAGAAAATTAGTTAGTACTTAAGCCCCCCACTCCTTTAGGGGTGGGAGTTTCAGTAAATTAACCATTGATGAAATACAAAAATTAATTTGAAAGGAAGAGATAATGTTAAAAATAGTTACCATCGGAGGAGGTTCTAGTTATACTCCTGAATTAATTGAAGGATTTATAAAAAGATATAATGAGCTACCAGTAGATGAAATATGGCTTGTAGATTGCGAAGATGGGAAAGAAAAGCTTAATATTGTTGGAAATTTAGCTCAAAGAATGGTTAAAGAAGCTAGACTACCAATTAAAGTACATTTGACACTCAATAGAAGAGAAGCTCTAAAAAATGCAAATTTTGTAACAACACAAATGCGAGTTGGCTTACTTGATGCAAGAATAAAAGATGAGCGTATACCTTTAAGTCATGGAATATTTGGTCAAGAAACAAATGGAGCAGGTGGAATGTTTAAAGCATTTCGCACTATTCCAGTTATATTAGATATTTGCAAAGATATACAAGAACTATGTCCAGATGCTTGGCTAATAAATTTTACAAATCCTGCTGGAATGGTAACCGAAGCAGTTAATAGATATACTAACATCAAAAAAGTTATTGGACTATGTAATGTCCCATTTGATATGCATACTGCAATTGCTAAAATTCTTGATAAACCCAAATCGGAAGTTAAAATATATGTAGGCGGCTTAAATCATATGAGCTATGTCACAAAAGTTGTTACCGATGGAAAAGATGTAACCGATTATGTAATTAGTAAATGGGGCAACCAAAGTATGAAAAATATTACAGGTATGGAATGGTCAAATGCTTTTGTAAAAGCGCTTGGTGTGTTGCCATCTCCATATCATCGCTATTATTATATGGCAAAAGAAACATTAGAAGAAGCTATTGAAAAGTTTAATATTAATGGAACAAGAGCTGAAAATGTAAAACGTCTTGAAGATGAGCTTTTTGAATTATACAAGAATTTAGAACTTAAAGAAAAACCAAAACAATTAGAACAACGTGGTGGAGCGTATTATAGCGATGCAGCTTGTAATTTAATCAGCTCTATTTATAATGATAAAGGTGATGTACAAGTTGTAAATACTCTAAACAACGGAGCAATTAATTATTTTGAAGATGATGAAGTCGTTGAAATTAGTGCAATTATAACTAATAATGGACCTGTACCACTTACAGTAGGGCAACTTCCAAAATGTACAAAGGGCTTACTTAATCAAGTTAAATCATTTGAAATAGCAACCTGTGAAGCAGCCGTAACTGGTGATTATAATAAAGCTTTACTGGCACTTATGATTAATCCTTTAGTGAGCTCACAAAAATATGCTATACAAATTTTAGATGAACTGTTAGAAGCTCATAAGCAATATTTACCCAAATTTAATAAATAAATTTTTTAAATTTTTAGCATAAAGGAGCAATCAATGGAATATGTAATAGGTATAGATGGTGGTGGGACAAAAACTCAAGTAACACTTTGTACACTTAACAAAGATATAATTGGAGGAGCAATTTCAGGTCCTAGTAATATATTTTCTATCGGAGTAGAAGTCACCCGACAATCTATAGTACAAGCAATTAATGAAAGTGTAATAGAAAAAGGTTATAAATTGGAAGATTGTAAAGCAATATGTATAGGAGTTGCAAGTGGTTCATGGAAATCAGTACAAGATGCAATTACCAATATAATTATTTATGATATTGGATACAATGGAAAACTTATAATTACAAATGATGCTGAAACTGCTTTAATGGCAGGCACAGGTGGTAAAGAAGGAATTCTTTTAATAGCTGGCACTGGTTCAATATGTTATGGCATAAATGACAAAGGTAAAAATTGTAGAGTTGGTGGATGGGGACATGTCTTTGATGATGAGGGCAGTGCATATTATATTTCAACTAAAATATTAAGTGCAGTTCTAAAGGCATTTGATGGACGAGGTGCTCAAACAAAACTTACACAATTAGTACTAGATTACTACAAATTTGATAATGAGCGAGATATAGTCGCTCAAATTTATAAACCCCATGTCAAAAAACAGCATGTAGCAGCTCTTGCAAAATTAATTGAGCAAGCATATAATGAAAATGATGCTATTGCTATAAACATAATTGATGATGTTGTAGATAAATTATTTATAAGTGTGGATACTGCAATAAAAAAGTTATTATTCTCTGAAAAAGTAATAGATGTTATTATAAATGGTAGCGTTATTGTTAAAAATAAAGCTATAAAGTTAAATTTTTCTAATAAGTTAAAAGAAAAATATCCATTAATTAATATAAAGCCATTAGAAAAAGACGCAGCATATGGAGCTACACTTATAGCTATTAACGCTCTAAAAAATTTAAATAATGTATAAAAATGGAGGATTTCTGTTATGAATTATGATTTTATAGTTGTTGGCGGTGGAATGTCTGGAATTTGTGCAGCCATTAGTGCTGCTAGAAATGGAGCAAAAACTGCTCTAGTACACAATAGACCTGTATTAGGCGGAAATGCTAGTAGTGAAGTTAAGGTAAGTATTAATGGAGCTGGTCGAGTTGGAAATTTTCGACATGCAATGGAAAGTGGTACAATATTAGAAATTTTATTAAAGAATAAAAAATTTAATGTAGGTCATTCATTTAATATTCTTGACCATATTAATTGGGAGTTTGTTAAAAATGAGCCTAATATAGATTTATATTTAAATACGAGCATGACAGGTTGTACTGTTGAAGATAATAAAATCAAATGTATAACCGCATTTCAAGTTACTACACAAAAAGAATTTACACTATATGGCACACTTTTCTGCGACACAACAGGAGATGCAAATTTGGCATATGAAGCGGGTGCAGATTTTACAATTGGTCGAGAAGCAAAATCTACTTATAATGAATCATTTGCTCCTGATGTGGCAGATGCTCATACTATGGGTAGTACATTACTTTTTACCACAAGAGATTTAGGAAAGCCTGTAAAATTCAAACGTCCAGAGTGGGCATATGAAATTACAAAAGAATATCTCGGAAAAAGATGTGTTCATGAGCTAAGCAATGGTTATTGGTGGTGTGAAGTTGGTGGTGACGACTTATCTACTACTGAAGATGCTGAAGAAATTAGAGATGAGCTCATTAAGTATGCTTATGGAATATTTGATTATCTCAAAAATTCTGGAGATTATCCAGAAGCTGAAAATTTAATGTTAGACTGGTTTGGAGCAGTTCCTGGTAAACGTGAATCAAGAAGAATTATTGGAGATTATGTACTAAATCAAAACGACCTTCAAGCTCATACAAAATTTCCTGACACTGTAGCATATGGTGGTTGGTCTATGGATGACCATATCATTGGAGGTATTCGTGCAAAAGTTTGGGAAAAAGCTCACAAAAATGATGAAGGCGGTTCCATCTGGCATCCTGTAAGAGATGTTTATACAATACCTTATAGAAGTCTATATAGTAGAAATATTGAAAACCTGTATGCTGGAGGACGTTGTTTAAGTGCATCACATATGGCTATGAGCTCTACTCGTGTAATTGGTACTTGCTCTGTAATTGGTCAGGCAATTGGTACAGCTGCAGCAGTTGCAATTAAACATGGTATTCTTCCACGTGGAGTAAATGACTATATGAATGAGCTTCAACAACTTCTTATTAAAGATGATGCATATTTACCATTTATTAAAACTGTAGATAAAGAGGATTTAATTTCAAATACTCCATGCAAAATTACAGCTTCTAGCTCTCAAGAAAATTGTGGACCTGAAATGGTTAATTCTGATTTTGCTCGACGAATTTATGATGATGAAAATGCTTGGATTTCTAACGAGCTCAGTGAAAATGGTGAATATTTACAAGTTGAATTTGAAAAAGATACACTAATTAAACAAGTAGTGCTCCGTTTTGACCCAGACTTTAATAGAACTATTGCAACAAGTATTGCTGAAACACATAGAGATAGACAAGTAGAAGAAATGCCATACCAACTTGTTAGAGATTATATAATAGAATATTTTAAAGATAATGAGAAAATTGCTGAAGCTATAGTAGAAGATAATTATCAACGTGTTAATAAACATAATGTTGCTCTATGTATTGATAAAATTAAAATTACGATTCTCAAAAATTATGGAGATCCATATGCAAGAATTTGTGATTTAAGAATATATTAAAAAAAAGACCACGGAATTTATATCTCGTGGCTTTTGATTTACTATTTTTGATTATTCAACTTTGATTGTATATTCACTATCTAAATAATCTGCTTTTACTGCAATTGTATACTTTTCAAATCTATCTAATCCAGCTGTTAAATTTGCTGATAAACCTACTGGTATAGCGTAATTTTCACATAACACGACACCACTATTAGTGGTAATGCTCACATATATTGTTCCTAGATTATCTTCATCGTTTACTATTGAAGGCCAGTCTGAATAAAACGTATGATCATCAACTATTATAGTATATGAGGAAGATAAATATCCGTTCCAAGTTTTGTTTATTCCTCTAATTAGGTTAGTAGTTTTTTCTGTTTCTCTAATAGGTTTATTTACTATTATATCGGATGGAAAACCGTTTCCATATGTGAAAATTTCTATTTCACGTTCAGTTAAAGATGTATTTTGTTCAGTGGCAAATAAAGTTTTAGTTATATTAATAGATGCAATAGTAACGAGGCTCAGTGCAAATAAGCTTAATAAAATTTTGTAGTTAAATTTTTTCATTTTGATTTCTTTCCTTGCTTAAATAAATATATAAATATGATGTACACAAATTATTATACATAACATTTAAAAGGTCAAGCCTTTTTGGGGAAAATATTATTTTTTTATTTCATTATGTAATATTTTTAAACAAATATATGATACATTGGAAGTTTAAAATATACAAGCTATTTATAAAAAAAAGACCACGAGAGGTATATCTCATGGTCTTTACTCTTTAGTAAAAATATATGGCTAATTTATTATACTTCTACTTTTTTGCTATAACACGTATCCTTCTATAATCAGCTACCCAGTTTTCTTGTTTAAATAATTCATTTCTAAGAATAGTTTCCATATTCTGTAAAATATCTTCTTTAATAATGCTATTATACTTATTTATATCAGAAGAAAAAAATTGTAATACCCATTCTCTTAGTCCAAGTCTGCCATTTGGTAACACAGTTGGTCTATCAAAATCATAAATTTCTTTTATTTTAAATCCATGCTGTTCTAATAATTTTTTATGATTAATAATTTCAGGAAAATAAAAAGAAATATTAATTTTTTGATTATATTTTTTAATACTCTTATTATACGCATTAAAAATCTTATCTATATTTTTATTAGCTCCAAATTCACATATTAATATACCATTTTTATGCAAACTATTATAAATATTATAATGCAATTTATTTTGATCTAATATCCAGTGAAAAACAGCATTAGAAAATACTACATCAAATTTATCAAAAAAATCCATCTCATAAGCTGAAATATTTAAAAATTTTATTTTAGGATATTTACTTTGAGCTCTTTCTATCATTTCTAATGATGAATCAATCCCTATTGTATTTGGATATTGTTCAAATATCTGAGCAGTTAAATCTCCTGTGCCACATCCCAAATCTAAAATACTTTGTTCTGTATTATCAGGCAAAAATTCTAATAGACTTTCTCCATATTGTGAAACAAAGTGTTGATTACTATCATATAATTTACTATTCCATTTCATTATGTATTCTCCTTGTGAACTCCCCATACTTATAGAAGTGTGGAACCAATGTTCAGTAATTTAGCAAGCTCTACGGGTAGTCCCGACCCTGAACTATAAACTGATTATATTATATTTAGTCTATAAAGTCAAGAATTTTTTACCAATTCATTTCGCCACCTATAGAGGTGGGAAAATTCTTGCTAGTTTTAGTTAAATGCTATTCCTTTTTTTACATCTCTTATAATTTGAGTAATATCATGACATAAAATACTACCTACTGCTTTATTGGTTTCTATTTTTTTCATAAATTTCCTTCTCGCTTTAAAATTTTAAGATTATTATATCCTATTTTTTGTAGTTTAAACAATAATAGTTATAAATTGAGCATTGGAATAAATTACCTTTTAAGATTGAAATACTTTAACAACAAAAGTTATGTATTAAAGCTAAGTTTAGAAATTAAATATCCGATATTATTAATAAAATAAAGATATTAAAGGACTTTAAAATATGATAAAATTGGAAGATATAAAGATAATAAGAAAAGCTCAACAACATAACAAAGGATATGAAATTGTATTTTCAAACAACAGTATAATCTGGTTAATAAAAAGAAGAACTATTATAGCATTACTTTTATTGATTAAATATCAAGTTTTCTCTGAAAAAGATTTGACAGCTGCAAATAATCGATTGATAGAAATTAAAAAAATTATAGATGGTAAGTACAAAGCTGAGTGGATTCTAAATAGTTATAGTGATGCTAACAAACCATTTAGCGAACTTTGGACAGAAGAAGGTTTTTCTTGTATTGATTCTGCTGGCTTAAAAGGTAATCAACAATATTTGTTAAATCCTGAAGACCATGAATTATTATTTAATACTCGACTAAAATCAAATCGAGCTCAATTAAGTTCTAATAATCAAAAGAAAATATTAGAAAAGCAATATATGTGGTTCTCAATTAAAAGCTCTAAAAGATATTAATAGATATACATTTGCTAAGGATAGAGTAAAGCAAGAATTTGACCATAAAATCCCTATTGATAAAGGAGGAACAAATAATTTAGATAATTATCAAGCATTATGTCATTATTGCAATAAATGCAAACGTCAAATATGTTTTATCTGCAATATAACATGCTCTGATAAATGTGATTTAGTTAATCCTACAATGTCAAACATTATATTAGCTACTGGTGAAAATATTAAAGATAGAATTAACAATCTACTAAAGTAATTTACTAAAATCATTGCAAATGGACGATATTACAGGAGGACATACAGCATTTGCTAATTGCTTAATGCTATTGGTACGAGAAACAGGAAATAAATAGCCATCTGGAAATCCCATAATTCTTTTCATTTCAATAAGATTTAAACGTCTTCTTTCTTTAGAAAGAACTGGTATCATAGGTCCTCCACCACTATTGCTGACAGTAAAAGTAGGAAATGGTTCAGCTAAAGAGTATGCTCTTATGCCACTAGACCTGATTTGAAATATGCAATCATTTAAATTACAATTTGTGGCAGTTTTTTCTAATTTTTTTCTAGTTTTAGGTACATCAAAAGATATTTCAGTTTCATTCTTTTTATGTGTATATAAATCTATATATTCATCCCATTTTTCACTAATAGGTATTGAATTGTCTCCTAAATTGAGATATTGTCGCAAAGCAGTTTTCTCTGTTATTTTTTTGTAAACTCAAATTTTAAATTTTTAAACGTATTTTTTTCTAATGCTAAAATATATACTCTTGGTCTACTTTGAGGGATACCAAAATAAGAGCTATTTAGGATATCAGCCCAAATATTATATCCTTGATTTTCTAATTGATTTGCAATAATATCATAAGTTTTTCCTTTATTATAATACATTAAATTGGGTACATTTTCTAATAAAATTATGGAAGTTTTTTTGTTTTTATAATTTCTAGTAGTTTAAAAAAAATAGTTCCTCTAATGTCATTAAATCCTAACATTTTTCCAGCTTGAGAAAATGGTTGACAAGGAAAGCCTGAACACATAAATTCAAATTCTGGCAGCTGTTTTGAATCAATATCAAAAATATTATTAGAATCATATTTTCTGCTAAAATTAGCTACAAAAGTTTTTTCGCACTCTTTATCTATTTCGTTACAATATACTAAGTTAGCATTTAATTTTGAGCGTTGTATGCCTAAAGAAAAACCTCCTATACCTGTACAAAATTCTGCATATTTAATCATAAAATTTTTCATAATGAACCATTTGAGAAATTAATCTGTTTAGTTCCATCTCCTTTTTCATTTTTCCATATTATTATCAAATATAAGAATTTTTAAACTTAATTTTGGAAAATATAAAGATAATTATTTAGAAGAGAGGGATTTTATGACAAAGAAAAAAGTCTTTATAATATTAGTTATAATACTGTGCTGTATATGTACTATTTCTACTTATTTTGTTACACAAAACAATTTTTATTACCCTACACATAAAAAAATTGACCTTATGCCTATTTTAACTAAAGAGAACTTTAATGAGAATGATTACAAAATCATTTTAGAGCAAACTGGCATATATTCACCTGCAGTTGATGAGCTCAAAAAAGAACCAACTTTTATTGGAGATATGCTTGAATTTCAAGAAAAATATTATGCTCCAATCGATATTACTAAAACTAATATGAGCTTTATTACAAGATGGGATAGAGTTATGCATAGTGGTAAACCACAAAAGGTCTTTGAGTTAGCTCCATATAAAAATGGAGATATATTTTTAACAAAATCGACATATACTTTTAATTGGCGACACGGTCATGCAGGAATTGTAGTTGATGATGTAAATGGATACATCTTAGAATCTTTAAATCCCGGTTCAGTGAGCAAGCTCCAAAAAATAGAAAATTGGGAGTATTATACAACTTTTAAAATGCTTCGACCAAAAGGAATTTCACAAGAAATGCGAGACAATATAGCTACTTATGCTCTTCAAAATCTTAAGGGAATACCATATAATATTTTAGCTATAAAAAATTTTGAGCAACCTACCAAAATTACTCATTGCTCACACATAATTTGGCAAGCATACATCCCTTTTAAAATGGATATAGACAATAATGGAGGGATATTTATCCCCCCCCATGATATTGCAAGAAGTGATTTATTTGAACCAGTACAAATTTTTGGATTTAATCCTGAAAGAGCATGGTAGAAATTATTTTTTAGCTCTATTTCTAATAACATTAAAGTCTGTTTTTAAATCAGCTTGTTGTAAGACGACCTTTCTATTAATTCGTCTTACTTCTTCTTTTCCTATATCAATATATATAGCACGTTTTTTATTTAAATATTTCACTGGAATTTTTAACTTACGGATTGTCCAATTTATGGGTATTAAAATAAGATTATACACATACACTATACATTTGTTAATAAAATTAATTATAGCAGTTGCAATTTTCATAAAAAGAATACTAAATGTAAGAACATATAGAGCAGCTCCTAGTCCAATTCCTATAATAGAAAACAGTCTAATTTCTGCAAAATTATGCATGTACAAACAAGCAAAAGCAATAAAACTACATGTAACCCAATATAAAATATCCTCAATATGTACAAGTATATCTACATGTTTTACAATTCTTCTAGCGATACGAATTAAATCGTAGATCGCCCCCATAATAATTCCAATTTTTATGCACTCAATAAAAAGTGCCGCTTGCTCCGATACCAACTGATTTATCATATTTTTCACCTACTTACTTATTTAAATAATTTAGGGAACAAACCTGATTTTTTCCTAGCAGGTGCTCCATCATCATACAAAATACCTGAAATAATACCTTCAACAATTAGTTCACCACTATCCAAATTCATTTTTATAATATGAAGGTCTGCTCCCTCTATTTCCATAAAACCATCAGAAATAGTTTCAAGTTCAATAATTTGTTCATCGAAAGAAAACACATCTTTAACTGCAGTAATAGTTAATCTATTTCTATCAATTAAGTCAACAGTATGCTTTCTACGCTTATCATCCATCTTACCACTCCTTATAAATATTAATATATACTATTTATATTGAGTGTTGTATTAAATTATTCCACTATCCTATACATTAAAGAAGTTTCTTCTTTTTTTGCATGTTCTTTAACATCTAAAATTTCATATTTAGCACTATTGCTAGCAAAATTTATTTCAATAATATCTCCTACTTGTACAACAGAACCAGGTTTTGCAATTTTTCCATTGATTAAAACTCTGCCTTTATCACAGGCTTCTTGTGCAATAGTTCTTCTTTTAATAATTCTGCTAACTTTTAAATACTTATCAATTCTCATATAAGACTCCCTTATAAAAAAAGAACCCCTGAAAAAGGGCTCTTAAAAAATTATTTTGCTAAATTCACCATATCTTTAAGAGCTTTTCCAGCCTTGAATTTTGGTACATTACTTTCTGGAATATTTATCTCTTCATTAGTCTTAGGATTTCTTCCTATTCTAGCTTTTCTGTTAGTAACTTCAAACGTTCCGAACCCTACAAGTTGGATTTTTCCTCCATTTTTTAGTTCGTCCATCACGCTTTCTTCAAATGCTTTTAAAGCTTTCTCAGTATCTTTTTTTGTAAGACCCGATTTTTCTGCCATAGAAGCTACTAATTCTGTTTTATTCATTTTTTTTCCTCCTAAATCTTATAAAACGTATAAAAAACAACGCTTTAACCTATTTATAAAGCTTTAGCGACCATTTGTCAAGCTTAAAACGTGATTTTTTTAAGTTTTCTGAGGTTTTTTTTTATTGTTCCATCTGTTTGCCTAAAAATCCAGAAGCAGATTGAACCAATTTTTCTTCTACTTCACCCATTTTTATATTTTGATCTGTACTTAAAAATATAACTGAACCTATAGCATCTCCTTCTGAAATTATAGGTGCAATTATTTCAGAAGCAAAAGACATATCACCATCTGATAATATAGGAATAAATTGTTTTTCCTCTCGTCTAGCTTTTAATATATTTCTACTTTCAATAACTTTTTCAAGGTGTTTACTTATACTTTTTTCTAAAAAGTCTTTTCTAGTCGCTCCTGATATTGCAATTATCTGATCTTTATCAGAAATGCATGCAATATGCCCTGTAGTCTGAGCTAAAGTTTCTGCATATTCTTTTGCAAATGTGCTTAATTCTCCAACTGGAGAATATTTTTTTAATATAACTTGACCAGAATTATCTGTGAAAATTTCAAGTGGATCTCCTTCACGAATTCTAAGAGTTCTTCTAATTTCTTTTGGAATTACTACTCTGCCTAAATCATCTATTCTCCTTACAATGCCCGTTGCTTTCAATTAAACAACCTCCTTCTATGATGTCAACAAATAAGATGTTAAAAGTCAAAATTAGTTTATTTTTAAAACTTTAACTTATTATGCGTATTTTAAGTTGTGTTTATGCATTATTTAGAAATTTTTACAAAAAAGTCCAAAAAAAAATCCAAAGGAGCTATCCTCTGGTTTTATAAGAATAATTTATTCATTAATTACTTCATTATTTTCTACTTCTGCAACTTCTGTTATTTCTTCACTTTCACCAACTACATTTTCTTCTGGCATAAGCTCAAATGCTGGTTCTGGTATACTTGAAATGATTTCAATATCATCATAAGCTGTAGTTGTTTCAATATTTGCTTGATCAACAAACGACATAATTTCCTCACCTGCAAAATTCATTTGAGCATAAGCAATATAATCTTTTTTGATTTGCTCTTCATCAGCTTCTTGATGAGCAATTGTTTGTCCTATGTGATATCCGTAGCTTGTCTCAACTGGTTCTGCCCAAATTGCACCATCTTCATTATCAAATGCTGCAGCTTCAAATTCTGGCACCATCTCACCGCGTCCAAATGTATATTCACCATTATTATTGCTTGAACCAGGGTCTTGAGAATATTCTGCAGCCAAAACTCCGATATCTTCTCCAGCCTTAATTCTGTCTAATAATGAATTAGCAAGCTCAAGTTTTTCAGCTTTTGTTTCTTCACTTAGAGGAGCTCCCTGATCATCCATTGTAGTGATTAGAATATGTCTTGCAGTCACTGTTTCATAGCTTGGTTTAGCTAATTCAATTTCTGTTTCTATTTCAGTTTCATCTGGCATATATGTCTCACTTATAGCCTTTTGAACTTCGTTAGAAAGTTCTGCTCCAATTAATAAATCTATAACATCTTGTTTATTAAATCCATGAAGTTGAGCTATTTCGCCATTTATATCCATAAAAGTAGATGCATCAGTTTCAATTGTATTTAATTGTTCATCTGTTAATTTAATTCCCATTTCATTTGCTTTATTATTTGTAATAATAGCAAGTGCAACTGATTTAAGGGCATTATCTTTAGCAATATCTCCAATAGTTTGACCTTCTAGTTCCATATCTTTCATCATACCCATGTCCATCCCAAGTTGCATTTCAAATGCAGATTGAGCGCTCCAAAGATACGCACGATATATAGATTCATTTATTTTCACATCATTTATTGTGGCAATTAATTCATTTTCTCCAAGAGTAACACCTTGACCCATTATATCATTATTAAAAGCAGATTTTACATCTTTATTAGTAGTCCCTTCAACTATTTCAGTAACAGATACTTTAGAATTAGTTGTTTCATTAGCTTCTGAATCACAAGCTACAAAAGCTCCTAATGATAATACTCCTGCTAAAGCTATAGCTAATACTTTTTTTGTCAGTTTCATGTCTTCTTCTCCTTTTTGTATCGTATAAAAATATTTCAATCTAATTAAGTTTATCGGTTATTTATTTCTTGTTCTTTAATGGTAAATAATACATTTTTTATAAAATTTAAATAATCTTTTTGATGAATTTCCTTCATATCAAAAAGTATTTTAACCTCTTTATCTATATTAACTTTCATATTATGACTATATTTTTTAGCAAGTAATGAAAGTGATTTTCCCTTTGCTTTATGAGAAAATTTTAACATAAGAATGTGAATATTTTGTGATATTAGGGAAATTTCTTGCTCATTTGCAAGTGCTTTTATGATGGCAATATCTAGTAAATTCAGTACTGTAGTAGGTATATCCCCATACCTGTCTGTGATTTCTTCTATTACATTATGATAATCCTCTTCATTTTGAATAGAAGCAATTTTTTTATAAATATCTAATTTTTGTATTTCATCTTTTATATAATTATTAGGGATAAATGCATTTATTTTAATTTCAACCGTAGTTTCAATCTTCTCTTTTAATATTGCTCCCTGTTCAATTTGAATTGCCTCTTTAAGCATTTTAGAATATAATTCATATCCAATCTTTTCCATATGTCCACTTTGACTTGCTCCAAGTAAATCACCTGCTCCACGAATTTCAAGGTCTCGCATAGCAATTTTAAAACCTGCTCCAAGCTGAGTAAACTGTTTAATAGCGTTAAGTCTTTTTTCAGCTATTTCTGATAAAGTTTTATCTTTTTGATATAAGAGATAAGCATAGGCCTGTTTATCACTTCGCCCAACACGACCTCGAAGCTGATATAATTGAGATAAACCCATTTTATCAGCATCATTTATAATTATGGTATTAGCATTTGCTATATCAAGACCTGTTTCAATTATAGTTGTGCATACCAAAACATTTATTTCCTTATTTTCAAAGCGTTCCATAATGTCTTCTAATTCTCTTACGCTCATTTGACCATGTGCAAATGCAACTTTTGCATTAGGTACCATAGCTGAAAGTTTCATAGCTTTTTCTTCAATATTTTGTACTCTATTTGATAGAAAATAAACTTGACCTTCTCTATTAATTTCACGATTTATAGCATCTTTAATAAATTCGTCACTTTCTTCTAAAACATATGTTTGGACAGCTCTTCTTTCACTAGGAGCTTCTTCAATTACAGACATATCACGAATACCAATTAAGCTCATTTGTAAAGTTCGTGGGATTGGAGTTGCTGTTAAAGTTAATGCATCAACTTCTGTTCTAAGTAATTTAAGTTTTTCTTTATGAGTAACCCCAAAGCGCTGTTCTTCATCTATAATAATAAGCCCTAAATCCTTAAATTTTACATCTTTAGAGAGTAACCTATGTGTACCTATCACAATATCAATTGTGCCTTGTTCTAGGCCTTTTAAAGTCTCTTTTACTTGTTTTGGAGTTCTAAAACGTGATAAAACTCCAACAGAAACTGCATGTGCCTCCATACGTTTTAAAAATCTTTCATAATGTTGTTGAGATAATACGGTGGTAGGCACCAAATATGCTACTTGTTTTTGATTTAAAACTGCTTTAAATGCTGCTCTAATTGCAACTTCTGTTTTACCATATCCAACGTCACCAAGTACTAGCCTATCCATAATTTTATCACTTTGCATATCTTCTTTTACAGCTTTAATTGCATCTAACTGATCACTTGTTTCTTGATATGGAAACATTTCTTCAAATTCAGTTTGCCAAATAGAATCTTGTTCATAAACAAATCCTCTGGAATGCTCTCGTTTGCTATATAACGCAATTAGTTCTTTAGCAATATTTTTAGTTGCACATTTAGCTTTTGTCTTTGCCTTTTTCCATTCAGGATTACCAAGTGTATTAAGTTTTGGGACAGAACCTTCACTTCCAACATATTTTTGAACAAGATCCATTTGATTTATATTTACATATAAAACACCACCATTATAATTTATTTTTAGATTATCTCTTGCCACTCCATCTGTAACAATTTTTTCTATGCCAACAAATACACCAATACCATGATTTTCATGAACTACATAATCACCTTCTATAAGCTCAAGAAAACTTTCAATTTTTGCTCCCTTATATTTTTTCTTATTGGAAGTAGTTTTTTTATCTTTACCAAAAAGTTCTCTGTCACTTAGTATAACAAAACCAATATCTTCATATATAAAACCATGTTTTAATGAACCACTTGTTACAAGAATTTGACCTTTTTGTACATCATAATTTAAATCACCAAGAGCAGTGTATATTTGTTGCTCTTCTAATTGCTTTACAATATTTACTGCTTTTGTTTTTGTTCCAGCAAGAAAAATTGTAATTTTATTTTGTTTCTTATAATCCTTTAGCTCATCTTCAAAAGTTTTTAAATTTTTGTATTTAGTACTAGTGTCATTAATTTTAATTTCTAATATATTTTTTGTAATAATATCTTCATCTTTAATAAAAAAATTCATAAATGCAACATAATTATTTTTAAATATTTGAGAAATAATATCGTTTTTATTAAAAATGAAATTTATCATATTTGGTAAAATATGGCCATATTCTAATCGACTTTTTACACTTTCTTCATATTCTGTAAATACTCTATATAATTTATTTTTACATTTTTTTACATCTGTTATAAATATTGTTTTATCATCTTGTAAATAACTGAAAATTGTAGTTGTTTTTAGGTCACAAAAAGGAGCATATAATATTTGTACTTCTGCATGTCTACCTTCTAAAATTTCTTCAATATCTTTTGTAGTTTTATCTTCTAATTTTGTGGCAACTTCTTCTTGGTCGTTATTTCTTAGAGTTTGTACCGTTAATTTAAGCTCTTCTTGAATTTTTGGAACTGCTTTAATAAGAGCTTCTTTTGAAATAATTATTTCTTGATTAGGATAGAGTGTCACTTTGTCTGTTTTATCAATTGAACGTTGCGTAATAGGACTAAATCTACGTATAGAGTCTACTAAAGTATCCCAAAGCTCTATACGTACCGGAGCATTATTAGCAGGTGAGAATATATCTATTATTCCTCCTCTAAGAGCAAATTGTCCTACGGTTTCCACTCTAGCTGTTCGCTCATAACCAATTTCTATAAGTTGTAGAGCTAATATTTCTAAATCTAGTGTATCACTATTTTTAATAGTTATTTGAGATTTTACAAACTTTTCTTTTGATGAAAGTGGATTTAAGAGAGCATCTATAGTTGTAACTATTATCATATTTTTATTTTTTATGATGGCATCAAGTACTTCAATTCTTTGTTTTACTATATCATTACTGTGCACATCAGCATTATAAAAAAGAATATCTCTACTTGGATAATACATTACATTTTCTTCTCCAAATAAAAAGGCTAGATCTTCTTTTAAAGTTTCTCCTTCTTCTTCACTGCTCGCAATAACAAAAGGACAAACATTTAAAAATTCACTTAAAGTATATATTAAATGTCCTTTTGCAGCTTCAATTATTCCACTTACAATTCCTGTTTTGTGTTTGTTAAATTCATTAATAAATTCACCTATTCCATCAAGCTTTTTTAAAGAGCTTGTAAGTGCTGTTTTTTTATTTATCATCATAAAATTTAGCAAAGAACCACATGTAGCATGAATTGCTCCTTACCATCCTCTTTCTTGTTTAAATTTAAGGCGATTATATAACCCCTATCACCCTATGTGTCAAGTCCTTTATATACAAAAAATAGAGCTGTTTTTTTCTAATAAAACAACTGTTTCTACATGATACGTTTGTGAAAACATATCTACACATAAACTTTTAGTAACTTTATATGAATTGTCTTCAAACACTTTTAAATCTCTAGCAAGAGATGTAACTTTACATGAGATATATAGTATTTCTTTCACATTAAAATTAATAATTTTCTCAAGAGCTTTTTTGTGTATACCATCTCTCGGAGGATCTACTACAATAACATCTGGATTTATATCTATATTATCAATTTGTGTTAATACATCTCCTGCAATAAATTCACAAT
>LJHE01000053.1 GCA_001983555.1 Candidatus Epulonipiscioides gigas | reverse complement strand
GAGCTTTGAATCCTTTCTGGGAGATTAATGGTTTGTGATAATTCTATTATATCTCAATAGGAAACAAAGCTCTATTTATTTTTAACTTAACAAGACCTTAAGAACTAATTGGAGGATATGATGAAAAAAGGCATAATTACAGTAATAGGTAAAGATAAAGTTGGAATAATAGGTAAGGTATGTATTTTGCTAAGCGAAAACAATGTAAATATTCTTGATATTTCTCAGACAATTTTACAAGATTATTTTAATATGCTTATGATAGTAGATTTAGATAATAATAATATTCCTTATAATGAGCTTGTAACAAAATTAGATGATTGTAGTAAAGAGCTTGGTGTACAAATTAAAGTGCAACATGAAGATATTTTTACTTGTATGCATAGAGTTTAGGAGATGTTAAAAATATGATTTCTCATTTAGAAATATTAGAAACAAATAAGATGATACAGGAAGAAAATCTTGATATTAGAACAATTACAATGGGTATTGATTTGCTCGATGTTAGTTGTGATGATTTGGATAAACTTTGTACTAAAATCTATGATAAGATAGCATTTGAAAGTAAGAACCTTGTAAAAATTGCTGATGATGTAGCTCTAAAATATTCTATTCCAGTTGTAAATAAACGAATTGCAATAACACCTATTGCTCTAGTTGCAGCAGCTACAAAGGCAAAGTCATATGTTAAAATTGCAAAAACTTTAGATAAAGTAAGCTCTGAAGTGGGTGTAAATTTTATTGGTGGATTTTCTGCTCTTGTGGATAAAGGCTATAGCAATTCAGCTAAAACTTTAATTCAGAGCTTACCCGAGGCGCTTAGTCAAACTGAAAGAGTATGTGCATCTGTAAATGTTGGAAGTACTAGAACTGGAATAAATATGGATGTAGTTAAAGAGCTTGGTGAAGTTATAAAAGAAACATCCAAACTTACAGCTAATCAAGGTAGCATAGGTTGTGCTAAATTTGTTGTATTTTGTAATTCTCCAGATGATAATCCATTTATGGCAGGAGCTTTTCATGGTGTAGGACAATGTGATACAGTGATACATGTTGGGGTAAGTGGACCTGGAGTTGTTAAAAGAGCATTAATGAATGTACGTGGAGAAAGTTTTGAAAAAATGTGTGAATGTATTAAGCGTACTTCTTTTAAAATGACAAGAGCAGGACAGATGGTGGCACAAGAAGTTGCTCAAAATTTGGGTGTTCCATTTGGAATAATAGACCTATCGCTTGCTCCAACTCCAGCTATTGGTGATAGTGTTGCTGAAATTTTGGAAGAAATGGGCGTTGATGTTGCGGGTTCCCCTGGTTCAACTTTAGCACTTGCAATTTTAAATGATGCAGTAAAAAAAGGTGGTGTTATGGCATCATCAAGAGTGGGTGGACTTAGTGGAGCATTTATTCCAGTAAGTGAAGACCATGCTATGATTGAAGCCGCTCGATCTGGAATTTTAACCCTTGAAAAACTTGAGGCTATGACATGTGTTTGTTCTGTGGGACTTGATATGGTAGCTGTCCCAGGAGATACTTCAGCTAGTACAATTTCTGGAATTATTGGAGATGAGATGGCAATAGGGATGATAAACGGAAAAACAACTGCTGTTAGAATTATTCCTGTATTTGGAAAGAGCATTGGTCAATCTGTTGAATTTGGTGGCCTATTAGGAACTGCTCCAATTATGAAAGTTAATACAGCATCTTGCGAAAAATTGATTTCGAGATGTGGACGTGTTCCAGCTCCAATTCATAGCTTTAAAAACTAAAAAAATAAGGACACGGATTATTGTGTCCTTAATATACATTAATTACCAAGATTAAATTTATCATGAATTGCTCTCATTGCACGTTTCATATCATCTTTTTCAATTAAAATAGAGATTTTTATTTCAGAAGTTGAAATTATATTGATATTTACATCTGCATCATACATAGCTTCAAATACTTTAGAAGCAACACCTGCATTTGATACCATACCAGCTCCTACAACTGAAACTTTTGCAAGATTTTCATCATATTCAACACCTGCAACGCCCCATTTTTTGATGTTAGCCTCAACAATTTTCTTAACATCTTCAAGAGAATCTTTATCTATGCTAAAAGAAATATTTCTCTTACCATCTGTTGCAACAGATTGGATTATAATGTCAACATTGATATTATTTTTTCCAAGAGCATTAAATATTTCAAATGCTTTACCAGGTTTATCAACAATTTTTAAAAGAGATACTCTTGCTACATTGTCGTCTCCTGCCACTCCACTAATTAACATTTTTTCCACTTCAGTTTCCTCCTTAACAGTTGTTCCTTCTGATTCATTTAAGCTAGAACGTACTACAAGCTCTACATTATACCTTTTTGCCATTTCTACAGAGCGATTATGAAGAACTTTTGCTCCTAAAGACGCAAGTTCTAACATCTCACTATAAGTTATTTCTTCTAGTTTTTTTGCATTAGGTACAATTCTTGGGTCTGCAGTATATACACCATCAACATCTGTGTATATTTCACATTTATCTGCATTTAATGCTGCAGCAATTGCAACAGCTGTTGTATCAGAGCCGCCTCGTCCTAGCGTTGTCAAATCTTCATATCTGTTAATTCCTTGGAAACCTGTTACAATAACAACATTTTTTCTATATAATTCTGATTCTATTCTTCCAGTCTCAATCTTTTTAAGTCTTGCAACTCCATAATCTCGTGAAGTATGCATTTTTACTTGAGCAGCATTTAAAGAAATTGCTGGAACGCCAAGTTCTGCAAGTGCCATAGCCATAAGAGCTACAGATTGTTGCTCACCTGTTGTAAGTAGCATATCCATTTCACGTTTTGATGGATTAGAGCTTATTTCTTTTGCTTTTGCGATTAATTCGTCTGTTGTATCTCCTTGTGCAGATAAAACAACAATTACGCCATTTCCTTGTTGATATGTTTTGGCAATTCTATTAGCAACATTTTTAACACGTGTTGCATCTGCTACAGAGCTTCCACCATATTTTTGAACTATTAACATTTCATTTTTACCTTTCTTTTGTAATTTAAAAAAATAAGAATAACATAAAATAAATTAAATTTTCAAGGCTACTAGATAATCAAAAACATTAACCAAAACACTAAAGTCATATATGAGTAGATATATATAGTCAAGTATAATAATTACAAAAGTAGCAACATCAATAAATAATATGTTTGTTACTGCTCTAAATGCAATATCTGATGACCATAATAAAACAAAAACTACAAATAATAGGGGCATAGAAATAATAATTCCAAAAATCACCTGTCTGAGATTCTTGATAAGTGTAGATTGATAAAACTTTTTGATAAAAATTAAGCTCATATAATATACTCAACTTTCAAAAATTTTATATCTTTTAATTATTATTAACCAAAATTTAATTAATATCAATTTTTTTGCTTAATAAATAAGCTCTATACATTTCAAAATTAAATTTTTTCCATTCAAAATCTTGTATTGGTGTCATATCATTTATAAAGTCATCGTATATATCAGAATGCTTAATATTATCAATATTTTCATATAAAGTTTCATATTCTATATACGTGTCAAAGGCAGATAAATTGAGCTCTCTATATGACTGTTGATTATGTGTAAATGCTAAGTTGTACTTTCCAAGAATGTTATCTATATTTGCATAATTTAATAATACATAAGCTAATGTTAGCATTACAAATAAATTTCTAATAAGACAAAACTTAGATCTAAAAATTTTAATACCTACAAAAACTAATACTAATAAACTACAAATAATAAACCACACAAGCAGAATATGGGAAATAGTTAATCCATATCGATTATTGAAAATTATTTTAGAAAGAGCTATTGTAAGTACAAAAAGTGTAAATAACACTATAAAAGTACTATATACTTTTATAACTTTATCTCGTTTTTTTGTATTATTTCTTGTAGCATTAAGTATAATGAGCAATATAATTTGTATAAACATAAGTGGAATCATTTCAAAAAATCCAGATGTAAAATATGATAAAACGTTATAATACTCAGAAAATAATCCAGCAAAAGCAGATATAAAATAAGCAAATTGAGAAAATATAAATAATATATATATTAGACAAATCATTGTAACAATAGTTATAACTATAACATACATGTTTGACATTATACCGATGTTTAAATTGGAATCAGTAGTTTCTAAACTGATTTTATTTGAATCTTTCAGTATATAAAGAACAAATCCACTAATTGGTAAAAAAAGTGCAAAAAATAAAATTGTCTTAAAAATATACGCAAGAAATATAAACGGACCAGGCATAGCCATTACCAATCTTAAGAATGCCTCATCTGATGAGAGCAATACAAATGTCATAATGAATATTATTGGCATAGAAATAGTAAAACCAATAATTACTTGTAAAATTCCTTTAGACGCATTATTCAAGTATTTAAATACACTAATAAAATTAAAAATTTGAACTAATGCCTTTATTCCCTGCATAAACCATTGTTTTAAAACAATTTTATTTTTATCCAATATTCCAAAGCTGAAACTTAGATGAAGAATAATTAAGCAAAATAATACGATGTAATTAGTTGTAGTTAATATAAAAGTTTTATCAAATATTAAAAAGCGCAAAGCAAGTAAGATAATGATAAACATTAAATAATTCAAAAAAAATGGCTTTAATACTTTAAATTTTTTCTTATATTCATATCCAAAGTATAAATATACTACAAAAACCATTATACTAACAGCCAATCCGAGCTCTTCTATATAAGGAAGTTCTAGTAAAATAAGTTCTAAAAACGCCATTGCAATTAATGCTGATCCATAAAAAATGCTCATATAATACCTCTTTTCCATAATTTTCTAATTTCTATAAACGTATTATATCAGAGTTTAAATTAAAAGTCAATATATTTTTATTGTTTTTCAATAAAATTTTATTTTAAAATAATATTTATTTATTGTTAAATATAAAACAAAAAAAGCATTATCCTTGTTTCTTTAACAAAGATAATGCATCTAATCTTCTTTATATTCAAGTATTGCTCCTGGTTGACAATCCAATACTCTACAAATTGCATCTAGTGTAGTAAATCTAATTGCTTTTCCTTTATTATTTTTTAAAATTGATAAATTTGCAAGTGTAATACCAACTTCTGCAGATAGTTCATTCATGCTCATTTTTCGTTTTGCTAACATAACATCTAAATTTACAATAATAGCCATATACGTCGCTCCTAAATTGTCAAGTCATTTTCTTCTTGGAGATTAATTGCAACTTTTAATAATTTATAAATAACACTTGCAACTAAAGAAACCATAAATCCTGAACATATCATTAAATAAGCAGGAATTGCTAAATTTAAAGCTGAATAATCAACTATAATTAAAGATAGTGTAAAACAAATACAAATTGATAGGCTACATAAACTTATAATTCTAACTCTACTTAGACTATTTTGCGAAAAAGCCTTTAATATAATAACATTTTTAGCTAATTCTTTTGTATTCCACAGCAAAACCCATCCTAGCATACCATTTATATATAATAAAATCATAAGTGGAGTTGCATAAGCTATATCACCATTAACCCCATTAATAACAATTGGAACAATTTTTGGTAACATAATAATTAAGCTTGCCAATATAACCAAACCTATAATACATACATAATGCAAAAATTTGCAAGTAAGATAATCTTTCATAACTAAACCTCACTTTTCTTGAACATGTCAATTATACTATTATTGGATAAAATTGACAAGTATTTTTTTTCGCTATCTTATCTACGGAATATTGAATATCACAAATTTATTTAGCTCCCTTAGAAGGGAGCAGTTTATCTAAAATTACATTAAGTTAAACAAAGATATGGTATTATAATTATTAGCTGAAAATAAGGAAATAGGCTCAGGAAATAGCTCTGAATAATTTTGCCATTTAACATACTCTGCTGATTCTTGATAGCTAAAATTTTGCATAAAATCATCTAAATATTGATAAGTATCATCTACGGTAAATTCTTCATATATTTCTTCTTCGCTTTCAGGGCGTGGATAATAACCAGGTTTTTCAATCATATCCTGATCTTCATCAGTGGAGCTCACTTCTTCCTCGTCTTCTGGTGGATATTTTTCTTTTGAAACTCTTTCTATAGCGTTATATATAGTGTCTAATGAAAAATCTTCTGTTACGTTATAATTTTCAATGCCTAAACTTTCTAAAGACATATTAGTACCTTCTAAACTTTTGCTAATTTCTTCTTTTAAAGTATCAATTTCAGTTTGTAGATGCTTTTTGTAACTATCTGTATAAGAATCTTGAGCGTATTGACTAAGCTCTTCTATACGAAGTAAATCTTTTTCTACATCATTCAATGTAGTTTCAGATGGTTTTTCAGTATATTTAGGAGCATTAATGTGATTTGTCACTTCTTCTATAGCGTTCTCAATAGTATCCCTAGAAAACTTTTTGGTGACATCAAAATTTGAAAGTCCAAGACTGTGTAAGCTCATGTTGGTATTTTCTAAACTTTTACTAATACCTTTTTTTATCTCATCAATTTCGCCTTGAATAAGCTTTTTATACGCAATTGAAGAAGCAGATAATGTTTTTTCGCTCAATTCTTTTAACCGAGCTATGTTTTCTGACACACTAGCTAATGTATCGGTTGTTGGTGCTTCTAAATTATTTATATCATTTTTAGAATCAACTTGGTCACTAACTAATTGTAAAGCACTATTAATGGTGCTCATTGAAAAGTCTTCGGTAACATCAAAATCTTCAATGCCTAGACTTTCTAAGCTCATGTCTGTACCTTTTAATTCGTCATCAATACTTGATTTAAGTTCATCAATTTCCGCTTGAACAAATAACTTGTACTCATCACTATATGCTTTAGAGGCATCATAACTAAGTTCTTGAATGCGCTCTAAATTATTTTCGATCTCAGTCCAGTCCTTATTGAGAACATATTGATTATAATTTTCATCCATACTATCAACATCAATATTATTATAAGTATAAGTATTCTTATCGTCATTATTATACATAGTATCATCATCTTCAATACTATAATTATAAATATTATCGTCCTCATTATCAATGCTATAATTATAAGTATTATCATCCTCATCATCAGTATAAGAGCTATAAGCAGAATTTGTATCTTTCTCAGCATTATAATCATAAATATTATTTTGCTCTTGTGTATTTTCAGTATAAAGATTGGTATTATATCTTGAGCTACTTAATAAACTTGCTTCTAAAGTCATTTTTGAGCTAAGAATATTTTGAGCATCATTTATATCTTGCATTTTTTGCAAAGGTGTTTTGACTACTCTTAAATTAGCAGAATTTTGAGAAGTGTTAGAATTTACATAAGATAGTTTTTCAGTTTCCTGAGCTTGTTGAGTTTGTTGAGCGTTTTGTGGAAAATATATTCTAGCAAATTGATTGACAGCTGTAATTGTCATATAGATTGCTCCTTTCTTGTACTTAATGTACTAATATATAAAAATAATGTATTCTTTATAAATATATTTATAAGCGTAAAAAAAAATACCTGTATATATAATAAAAACAAATCAAAAATTAATATATAAAATTATTTTATATATATTATATTAATTGGATATGTATGAGACTAAATTAAAAAGCTCCTGAAAAAATCAGGAGCTTTTAGTTAAAAATTATTTTGTAAGTTTTTTTACATAAAGATGAGGGGTATCAGTTAATTGATAATAACGATTTTGCTCTTCTTCTGTAAAATGATAAACATCTTTTAATATTTTATATGCATCGACACTTGCGCTTTCTTTAATAAATTGAGTATTACTACTATCCCTTAAGAATTTTATAAATTCTGGGGTAAGTTCATGAGTGAATTTTATCTCAGCTTTATAATTATCGTCTGTAAATATATTAGTTCCACTTAAGTGTAATTCTTCGATTATTTGGTTACGTAATTGTTTAATTTCCTGCTTTATATAAAGCTCTTTTTGCTTTAGCTGATAATACTTAGCTAGAAATTCAATCATATTAAAACCTCCCTTAATGTAATTAAAATAAAAATGGCTTATCATCTTATATAAATGTTAAGCCATGTATTATTAATACATTATATGATTTTAATGGTTGTACTTATGACAAATTATTCTTTTAGCCATGCTAAATAAGCATTAATAAATGAATCGATATCTCCATCCATGACTGCACCAGTATTACCAGTTTCTTGGCTTGTCCTATGGTCTTTAACCATATTATAAGGATGAAAGACATAAGAGCGGATTTGACTACCCCAAGCAATATCTTTTTTTTCACCTCTGATTGCATCAATTTTTTCCATTTGTTCTTGATGTTGTTTATACATAAGTTTTGACGCTAACATTTTCATACATGTTTCACGATTTTGAATTTGTGAGCGTTCATTTTGACATTGAACAACTATTCCCGTTGGTTTATGGGTAATTCTAACAGCAGAATCTGTTGTATTGACATGTTGACCGCCCGCACCTGATGATCGATAAGTATCAATTTGCAAGTCGTCAGAGTTTATTTCAATGTCTGTAGTATCTTCAATTTTAGGCATTACATCAAGAGATGCAAAAGAGGTATGGCGACGGCCTCCACTATCAAATGGAGATATTCTCACAAGTCTATGAATGCCTTTTTCTGATTTTAAATATCCGTAGGCATTTGGACCTGAAATTTCAAGAGTTGCGGATTTAACTCCAGCTTCTTCACCATCTTGAATATCAAGAAGTTTCATTTTAAAACCACGTTTTTCTGCCCAACGTGAATACATCCTAAGCAACATATTATTCCAGTCACAAGCTTCTGTTCCCCCTGCTCCTGCATGTAAGGAAATTATGGCATCACTTTTATCATAATCGCCATCTAGTAGTGTATTTGTTCTTAAATCATTATAAAATTTCTTAAATTGTGTGGCATCAGCTATAGCTTCATCTCTTATTTTTATATCATCTTCTTCAATACCCATTTCAATCAAAATAATAACATCTTCATACATATTACAAAGTTTGTTATACTTGGTCATAATTTCTTTGTTATCTTTTAATTCTTGTAAAACACCTTGAGCAATTTTAGGTTCTTGCCAAAAATTTGGTGTAGCAGATATCTCTTCTAGTTCTTTAATTCGTAGTTCTACATTGGCAACGTCAAAGAGAGCTCCCCATTTCTTTGATTTTTTCTTCATAATTATATAGCGATTGCTTAAGTTGCTCTAATTCTATCATATAACCACTTCCTTTTTATATACTGAAATTGGCTATATTATACAATATATAAATTAATTTGTAAATATTTGCGTCCAATAATTTCTAGATTCTTGATGTCCTATTCCAATTTGATCATATAAAGGATTTAAAATATTTGCTCTATGAGGTTCGCTATCCATCCAAGCAACAACAACTTCTTTTGGAGTCATATGACCTTTTGCGATGTTTTCACCAACTAAAGCATATGAAAGCCCAAAATAGTTTATCATATTATATGCTGTTCCATAAGTGGGGCTCTTATGTGCAAAGTAATAATTTTCCTTCATATCTAATGATTTCATATCTGCTATGTAGCTAAGTGATGGATTTAGTGTTAATTCGTGTAATCCATTTGAAGTTCTTTCATAATTTATAAGGTCAAATACCTCATGTTCAAATTCACTAATAGTTATATCTGATGGGATAGTTGTCTTCTGCTGGGTTGGAGATACTACTATATTTCTAGTTTTTGACAGAATATGTTCAATTTCTTCAGCACTATAAGTTTTTGCATATACGTTATTGGTCATAGGAGCTAATATTATTGTTCCTAAAATAATTCCAGTTATCATTTTTTCAATATATTTCATAAAATTTTTATCTCCTTTTAATTATTCATAGGTATTTTTTACGGTTAAATTGTAACATAAATTACCAATTATGTCTATGGTAATTATTGGCAATTTATATTTTGGAAATATATGTATTGATAAATATAATATTTTTGGAAAAACTAAAAATACTATGAGTTAAAGGGGCGAATTAAATTGAAAAAAAGCATAATATTATCTGTTATTTTGAGCAGTTTAGTTTTTAATACTAGTTTCTTAAATGCTAGTGATAATCTCACCTTTGAATTAGATTTAGACACTATAGAACAACAAATTTTAAAAGAATATGATGACAAAGAAATGGAAGAAGAAAATATAGAATCATCTAATTTGACTGATGATGAACTTAAAGCGAAATTCAATGTTATTTTGCCAGAAATAATAAAAAATAGAAATGAGTATGTATTGAATGAAAATTATGATAAACTTGAAACTTTATATGATACAGAGATAAAAGTAAGTAGATATGCTTTTGAACATGAATCTATTAAAACAAAATATCTTAAAAATTGGGCAAAAAAGCAAGGAGTGACTTTTAATAATATATTTTCTGACATAAAAATTAGAAAAGTCCGTGACCGCTCGGACGGGTTGTATGGAATGACTTGTAATATTTGTACTACTTACAGTTATAGTTATAATAATGAACCAGATAAAATAAATACATTTAGTCTAGGGACATCTCATTATATTAATTTGCAGGCTAAAGGTAATAATGAATATAAAATTGTTAAAGAATGGTATACAGACCCTTTTTCTGATTCATTAGAGATGAAGTCTAAAGAACCACTAGAACATACTCAATTTTTAGAATTTCAAAAACCACCTGAATTTATACCAAACGAAACTTTACAAAAAGCTATTGAATATGCTCATGCGTATTGTGGAATTGGTGAAGGTGAAAATATGTTTAAATATAACAAAAATTATATGGATTGTAATCCTCTTGGAGGAGATTGTGCAAATTTTGCTTCTCAAATTATGTATGAAAGCGGAGCTTTTAAGAAAAATAAAATCTGGAATTATACTCATGAAGGTACAAAAACTTGGGTTAATGCGCAAGAGCTTTCTCGTTATTTATTAAATTCAGGTCGTGGAAATCAGATTGCTAGAGGTTCATATGAAAAGGTATATAAAGCCGCATTTAAAATGAGACCTGGAGATATTGTTGCATACGAAAAAAATGACCGTATCACTCATGTTTCAACGGTCACTGCTTTAGATTCTAAAGGGTATCCTCTCGTTACATGCCACAATACAGATCGACTTATGGTACCATATGACCTTGGTTGGAGCAATTCAAATATCACTTTTTATTTAATAGATGTGCATTATTAGAGAATTTACTATTTTAGAGATTCTTGTTTAATTTTTTTATCAATAATATGTCTGCTTGAGAGTTCATTTTTAATATCATTAATTGAGATATCCATTTCTACCATTAAAACCATAGTGTGATAAGCAAGATCAGCAATTTCATAAATTGTTTCTTGTTTATCATTTTTCATTGCTCCAATAATAACTTCTGTTGCTTCTTCTCCAACTTTTTTTAAAATTTTTTCTTTACCTTTTTCAAATAGATAAGTTGTATATGAACCTTCGGGTTTTCTAACTTTTCGATCTGATAAAAGTGTATATAATCCCTGTGTAGAAAATGGAGCTTTATCTACATTTTCAAATTCAATATTAAAAAAGCAAGAAGGAGCTCCAGTGTGGCAGGCTACGCCAGTTTGAACTACTTCAATTAATATAGTATCTGCATCACAGTCTAAGCTCATTTTAATAACTTGTTGCTTATGACCACTTTCTTCACCTTTACGCCAAAGTCTTTTACGACTTCTTGAATAAAAACAGGTATAGCCTTCTTCTTTTGTAATGTTAATACTTTCTTCATTCATATATGCGAGCATAAGTACTTCTCTTGTATGAAAATCTTGTACTATAGCTGGTATTAATCCAGCTTCATTAAAGTTTATCATTAAATTTTCCTCATTTCTATATTATTTTCTGACAAATAATCTTTTAAATCTGAGATTTTAACTTTTTTGTAATGAAATATTGAAGCAGCCAAACCAGCATCAACTTTATTAAGAGTTTGGAATAATATTTTAAAATCTTCTATTCCACCTGCTCCGCCACTTGCAACAACAGGAATATTAACTACATCACAAACTGCTCTTAACATTTCAATATCAAAACCTTGTTTAACTCCATCTGTATCAATACTATTTAAAACAATTTCACCAGCTCCAAGAGCTTCACCTTCTTTTGCCCATGATACTAAATCAATATCTGTCAGAGCTCTACCACCCATTGTACATACTTTAAACTCATTACCAACTCTTTTGGCATCGATTGAAAGGACAACACATTGACTACCATATTTTTTTGAAGCATCTTGTAACAAATATTTATTTTTAATTGCTCCAGAATTTACAGACACTTTGTCAGCTCCACATTTTAAAACTCTGTCAAAATCCTCAAGTGTATTAATTCCACCGCCTACTGTTAGCGGAATAAAGATTTGACTTGCCACTTCTTCAAGAATTTCTGTAAAGAGCTTTCGACCTTCAAAACTAGCAGTTATATCATAAAATACGAGCTCATCTGCACCTTCATCATTATAAAATTTTGCAAGAGCTACCGGATCGGAAACATCTTTTACTCCCTCAAAATTTACTCCTTTAACAACTCTGCCATCACGAATATCAAGACAAGGAATTATCCTTTTTGAGAGCATAAATTAATAGCCTCCTTAAGTGAAATTTTACCTTCATAAATTGCTTTGCCAACAATTACCCCAGAAACACCTAGCTCTTTTAGTTCTTTAATTTCACTAAGAGCAGTCACTCCACCACTAGCCACAATATTAAGTCCTTCATATGTGCAAAGTTCTTTATATGAAGCCATATCACATCCAGATAACATGCCATCTTTTGAAATATCTGTATAAATAATAGTAGAAACTCCAATATCTCTTAGTATTTTACAAAATTCATATGAATTTATATTAGAATTAACAAGCCAACCATTTGCTCGCACTTTCTTATCTTTGGCATCAACACCAACAGCAATTTTTTCACCATATTTTTTTACCATATCTTCAACAAATTTTGGATTTTCAACAGCTATTGTACCAAGAATTACACGATTTACACCCATTTCAAGATAATGATTAATTCTATTTTCATTTCTAATGCCACCACCAATTTGTGTAAAGAGCTTATTATTTTTTAGAATTTTTTGAATGGTAGTTTGATTTTCGATATTACCACTTTTAGCTCCATCAAGGTCAACTATATGCAGAGCTGTTGCTCCTGATTCGTAAAATGAATTTAATATTTCATTAGGGTCAGTTGAATATACTTTAACTTGATTATAGTCACCCTTTTGTAGTCTAACAATTTGATTATTTTTTATATCAATAGCAGGAAATATTGTCATTTAGTTTTCTCCAATCTCACAAAAGGCTTTAAGAATTTTAAGACCACAATCTCCTGATTTTTCAGGATGAAATTGAGTTCCATATATATTACCATTTTGAACACTTGCTATTACATTAATATCATAGTTAGCAACACTTGTAATATATCGAATTTGTGTTTTAGCATAAAAAGAATGAACAAAATATACATAGTCATTAAAATTTGTATACTTTAAAATAGGGGAAGGATTAGTTTGAATGAGCTTATTCCACCCCATATGAGGAATTTTTAAGTTGTCATTTATTTCAAGTTTTAGTGGCACAACGTCACCTTCAATAAGCCCAAGCCCTTTATGATTACCAAATTCAAAGCTTCTATCAAATAAAAGTTGCATACCAAGACAAATACCAAGAATAGGCTTTTTATTAGCATTGTCAATAATGACTTTATCCATTTTATGATCTTTTAAAAGCCTTGCTGCATCCTCAAATGCTCCGACACCAGGTAAAATTATATGACTTGCCTTATTTATTTCATTTATATCATTTGTGACAATAGACGGAATGTTAATTTTGTTTAATGATGCTTTAAGAGAAAATAAATTTCCAACGCCATAATCAATAATTGAAACCAATTATATCACTCCTTTTGTAGATGGAATTTGATTTTTAAAATCTGTATCAATACTAACTGCAATTCTTATTGCTCTAGCTAAAGCTTTAAAAATACCTTCTATTATATGATGAGCATTATCCCCACGTTCTTGCACAACATGCAGTGTCATCTTGGCACTTCGTGCTAATGCATATAAAAATTCCTTGCACAGCTCTGTATCAAAATCGCCCACTTTATTTTGTTTAATATTAATATTTTCTTCCAAGTGTGCTCTACCACTAAAATCCAGAGCTACACTAATTAATGCTTCGTCCATTGGCAATGTAAAATTTCCATATCGATTTATTCCTCGCTTATCTCCAAGAGCTTCATAAAGAGCTTGACCTAGACATATAGCAATGTCTTCCGTTGTATGATGGAAATCAACATCACTATCACCATTGCATTTTAATGTTAAATCCATTTTTGAATGAGAAGTAAATAATATTAACATATGATTTAAAAATCCAGAATCCGTATGAATATCACTTTGTCCTGTTCCATCAATAGTAAGTTGCAATGTTATATCTGTTTCACTAGTTTTTCTTTGGATATATGTTTTTCTCATTTTATCTCCCTTCTAATTTTTAAGAGCTTTTTTTACTGCATTCATTTCTTCGGTGGTGCCAATGGTAATACGCACAAAATCTCCAATAGTTTTAAAATATCTGACTAAAATTTTTTGCTCACGTAAATTTTGATATAACTGCTCACCACTTATTGTATTAGACTTAGTGAATACAAAATTAGCTTTTGAAGGCAATGTGTAAAAGTCATTTCTATCAAGAAATTCAATAAAATTGTTACGTTCATTAATAATTTTTTGTATACACTCTTTAAAATAAGCATCATCTCTAATTGATTCTATACCCAGAGTCTGTGTCAGAGCATTGACATTATATGGATTATAAGAATTTTTAACCATTGCTAAATCAGATATTAAATTCTCGTTGGCAATTGCATAGCCAAGTCTTGCTCCAGCTAAATTACGTGACTTTGAAAATGTGCCTACCACAACAAGATTTTCATATTTATTAATTAATTTCTTAGCACTATATCCACTAAAATCTGCATATGCTTCATCAATTACAACAACATTTTGAGCATTATTTTGCAATATAGTTTCAATTTGATTTTCATTTAGAGCAATTCCAGTTGGTGCGTTTGGATTAGCAATTATAATAGTCTTATTTTTATTAAAATAAGCTTCTATATTAATTTCAAACTTATCATTAAGAGCAATTTGTTCAGCTTGTATATTAAATAAATCGCTAAAAACTTGGTAAAATCCGTAAGAAATATTTGGAAATGCAACTTCTCTATCACAAAAAGCAAGATAGCAAAATGCAAGTATTTCATCAGAACCATTTCCAAAAAGAACTTCATTACAGTCTATATTATAGTATTTACAAAAAGTGTCTGTTAGAACACTGCAATTAGGATCACAATATAGATTTAACTCTTTTGCAACTTTTTGAGCAATATCTGCCATATTTTGTGATGGTGGATAGGGATTTTCATTTGTATTTAATTTAATAAATTCACCTTTTTTAGGTTGCTCACCTGGAACATAGGGGATCAAATTACGAAGTTTATTACTTAAAAATTTACTCATAAATAAACTACTCCTTTAAAAATCGATTTTCAACACTTCTTGCATGAGCATCTAAGCCTTCATGTTTTGCAAATAAAATTATATCATCTTTATCATTTGCAAGAGCATCTTGTGTATAGCTCACAAATGTAGATTTTTTAATAAATGTATCAACAGATAGCGCAGAAGAAAATTTTGCAGTTTGGTTTGTTGGAAGGGTATGATTTACACCAGCATAATAATCTCCAACAGGTTCTGGAGTAAATCTTCCTAAAAAAATACTTCCTGCATTGTGAACTTTAGATAAATAGTTCATTGCATCGTCTAACATAAGTTCTAAATGCTCAGGAGCTAAATTATTGGATATATTAAAACATTCCTCTAATGTATCACAAATAACAATTAAACCTTCATTTTCAATTGATTTACGAGCTATTTCTTCTTTTGGCAAAATATGAAGTTGCCTTTCAAGCTCTTTAGCTACTTCTTCAGCTTGGTTTTTACAAGTAATGAGAAGAATACACCTTGCAAGAGGGTCATGCTCTGCTTGAGATAACATATCAGCTGCAATAATTCGAGCATTTTGTTTTTGATCTGCAATTATCAAAATTTCAGATGGACCTGCAATCATATCAATTCCAACTTTACCAAACACATATTTTTTTGCTGCTGCAACATAAGCATTTCCAGGACCTGTAATCATATATACAGGTAAAACACTTTTTGTGCCATATGCCAGAGCAGCAATTGCTCCTGCTCCACCAATTTTATATACTTTATCAACGCCAAGCATATAGCAAATTGCAAGAATTTCTTTGGCAATAGTTCCATCTGAACGAGGTGGAGTGACAACGCTAATATATTGACATCCTGCAATTTTTGCTGGAATTACGTTCATAAGAACACTTGATGGATATACTGCTCGACCACCAGGAATATATATTCCTACACGCTCAATTGGTGTCACCTTTTGACCAAGTATTACGCCATTTTTTTCCATAATAAAACCATTTGAAATTTGACGCTTATGAAAATTTTCAATATTTTCACGAGCTCTTTTAATTACAGCCAAAAGGTCATCATCAATTTGTTCATATGCCTCTTTAAGCTCCTTATCACTTACAATAAGTGATTTTAACTCAGCCTTATCGTATTCCTTGGCATACTTAAAAAGAGCTTCATCACCAAATTCTTTAACCTCATTAATAATACTTAGAGCAGTTTGTTCAATATCTTCAGGGAGTTTGGCATCCTGCTCTAAAATTATAGTATATTTATCTACTATTCTAATCATAAAATTTTATTACCTCCGAGTTCTAAAAGAAGTTTATCAATTTTATCTTTTTGAAAATTATATCTACTTTTTGATGCTATAACACGAGCACTAAGCTCCATAATAATAGTATCAACCTTTAAATTATTTTCTCTAAGAGTGCTACCAGTTTCAACAATATCAACAATAACATCGCTCATACCAATAAGAGGAGCAAGTTCAATAGAGCCATTAAGTTTAATTATATCAATTTCTCTTTCACCATAATAATCCTTAGCAATGTAAGGATATTTAGTTGCAACTTTAAGGGTAGAATTTCCAGTGTCTTCAAACGAATTTGGAGAACAAACACACATATTACATTTGCCTATATTTAAATCTAAAAGCTCATATACATCCACTCCTGATTCAATCAAAGAATCTTTACCCACTATACCAATATCAACTGCGCCACGCTCAACATAAATTGCAACATCTGATGGCTTTATAAGATAAAATCGTATTTCATTTTTTTCATCTTCAAAAAAGAGCTTTCTAGTTTTGGCTTCAATATCTGTTGCATTTATTCCTATCTTTTTAAACATTGCATAAACATTATCCCCTAGTCGTCCTTTTGGTAAAGCAATCTCAATCATTATTTTCTTCCTTTCTAACACAAAAGTTTATGCCAGCTTCATATAATTCATTAGCTTGTTTTAAAGTTTCAACTATAGAGCTATCAGTATATTTAATTATCTTTTTAGTTAAAACTTTTTCATGTATTTTGCTTATTTCAGATAAATATACTGCAAAACCTATAGCAGATTTTTCCTTTTCACCCATTTTTCTCAGCAGATTATCGTATCTACCACCCGAAAGAACTTTATTTGGTAGTCCTGATATATAACCTGTAAATGTAAGTCCATCATAATACTCAGTTCCAACAACTTGTGAAAAATCAAACATAATATTACTCATATTACAAATTTGTTCCATTATATTAGCGAGCTCTAATAAAGTATCCAAATTATCCTTACAGCATGAATAAAGAGCATCTTCGGACATATTAGTTATAGCTCTCTTAAAATCTGCTGGTAATAGTAATAGTTTTTTAAAAGCTTCTAGCTCAGGTTGGCCTTGCAAAAATTTTTCTAAATCATGAATATTTTTTTGTCTTAAATATTTAATTATAGTTTGTCGTCGGTTATGAGCTATTTTATATTTTTCAAACAGTAAATTTATTATAGACATATCGGAAATAATCAACTTAAAGTTTCCAATCATTTTAAGACTTTTAATTGCCAAGTTTAAAACTTCAATAGTTTGATATAAAGAAACTTCTCCGATATATTCAAGTCCAATTTGTCTAATTTCACGAAATTCATTTCCGCCAACAGGTACTTTAAATACAGGTTCATTATAATAAATCTTACTTTTTTCATACGTCTTATGATTTTTTACAATGCTCATAGTTACATCGGGTTTTAATGCAAGGAGCTTTCCAGTTGGTGATTGTATAGTAATTATACGACTATCGCCTAAAAATTTTTCATTTTCCATATAAAAAGAATACGGTTCAAAACGATTCATTTTAAATTTGCTATACCCAAATCTAAAATATAATTCCTCAAGAGATAAACTAATCTTGCTTAGCTCATCCAAAAAATCTGTGTACATATTATTACCTCCTCCAATAAAATTATTCTATCAGACTATCATAAAATTTTTCTTTAGTCAATTAAAGTAAATTTAAAAAAAAATGTGTAGCAATATATTATTGCTAAAATTTGGACGATTGACGTTAGGGGTACGGCGTGATAAAATTATAGTGGAGCACACATATAATCAAATTTTTATGGAGGATTTATTATGGGGGAAATAGGAGCAATAATAGAAGTAAAAAATCTTCGTAAAGTGTATAAAATGGGACACGAAAAAATTGTAGCTCTTGATAATTTAAATTTATCAATTGAAAAAGGAGAAATATGTTGTCTTTTTGGCACATCAGGGTCTGGAAAATCCACTCTTTTAAATATGCTTGCTGGACTTGAAAAACCTACAAAAGGTGACATTTTTATAAAAAAAAGAAATATTGCTAAGTTAGATGAGACACAACTTGCAATTTTCAGACAAAAATATATAGGATTTGTATTTCAATCATATAATTTGTTACCTTCACTTACAGCAATTGAAAATGTTGCTCTACCACTTATTTTTCAAGGTATTCCAAAAGATATTAGAGATAAAAGAGCAAAAGAAATGCTAAAACAAGTGGGACTGGGAAAAAGACTATCTCATAAGCCAAATGAAATGAGCGGTGGACAACAACAACGTGTTAGTATTGCTCGAGCATTTGTAAATAAACCAGCAATCTTATTTGCAGATGAGCCAACGGGAAATCTTGATACTAATACAACTATTGAAGTTATGGATATGATTACAGACATTGCAAGAGAACTTAACCAAACACTTATAATTGTATCACATGATGATGAAATTTCAGAGTATGCTGATACAGTAATTAGAATGCGAGATGGCGTAATAGAAGAAATACAAAAGAAAATAAACAACAATGTAGCTCAAAATGAAGAAAATAAAAAAGAACAAATAAAAGAGGGGGAGTTATCATGAAAAAGAAAAAAATTGGTGCATTATTAGCTCTGTCAATACTTACCACAAATACACCAATTATTTATCCACAATTAACTTATGCATATACAAAAGAGCAATATATAGAATTAAAAAACTTAGATGGAAGCATTTTTGGTTTAGCAGTTATTGATTTTCCAGAAGAAATAGTTGATGGACAAACCTTTGACTTAGAAATTATTATTAATGCAGATTTAGCTGGATTAAATGATGGACATGCTGATAATGCTGGAGTAGATATAAGTCTTAATGGAGCGTCTATAACTAAGAGTGGAAATGTTTTATATCCATTAAATTTTGACAATCGAAATGAACAAGGCGTAACAAATTATCATTTTTATTTAATTGATAATGAATATACTTATCAAGAGGATGATACAGTAGAAGTAAATTTTACATTTAGAGAAAGCTCAAATATCAAATCTTCTTATAAAGGAGAGATCAATCTAAATGGTAAAAAAGGTCCTAGCACTGCTACAGTATCTGAAGGATTAAAGATTTCAACTAATATAATTAATGCTGTCGTAGGAGAAAATCAACAAATTGCTATTACTCTTGAAAATACAGCAGATGCTAAAATTGAAAGTGGTGAATTAACCATAGAACTAGATGATGAAGATCATTCTGATGGAATTAAAATTAATCGAGATGAAATAAGTTTTCCAAGCATCAGAGCAGGTCAAACTATAACAGTGTATACCACATTAAATATAGATGAAGATGTAACAAGGGGGATACATAACCTAATTATTTCTGCTAACGATGAAGATAATGTTAGTGCTATTGTGCCAGTAAAAGTTGATAGTAATTTTACACCTGCATCATTTGAAATTACAACTGAAAATACAACCAATTTTGAAGAAGATACACCTAAACAAATCAATATAAATTTTAAAAATATTGGACAAATCTCAGCTAAAAATGTAAAAGTAGAGCTCATACAAACAAACAGCGTATATATTATGGATGGTAGTAATGTCAAGTATTTAGATAATATAGAACCACAGACTTCACAAAATCTTGGGGTGCTCATTCAAGTAAATGATGTTGAAGATAGCTCAAATATTCCTTTACAACTTAAAATTTCTTATATAGATGACCTTGGTAAGACTCAAGAAGATACCCAATATATTTATTTAACAACATTAAAAAAAGATGTTGATAAAGCAGAAATCACAATAGATAATATAGTAGAACCGTCGCAGACTTTATTAACAGATACTCCTTTTAACGTATCTTTTGATGTGTTTGCTCCAGATGAATTAGAAAATGTCAAAATCAATGTAATTGCTCCAGAAGGAATTATTCCTAAATCAAAAAATTTGTTTAACGTAGTTACAGGAGCACAAAATAATTACAGTGTTACTTTTCAAGCTCTTGATACAACTGAAACAAGCACATATCCAATAGAAATTAAAGCGGATTATACTTTAAATGATGAGCTTGTAACATATAGTCAATATGCAACTGTGAGCATTGAAAATGAAGAAGAAGCTAAAAAATCTGAAATTATAATTAATAATATTGTAGGTCCAAGTGGAACTTTAACATCCGATGATACATTTAATGTGTCTTTTGATGTGTTTGCTCCAGATGGAGCAGAAAAGGTAAAAGTGAATGTAATTTCTCCAGAAGGAATTATACCTAAATCTCAAAACTTATTCACAATAAATGAAATAGCCAAAGGAGCAACTAATCATTATAATGTAGCCTTCCAAGCTCTTGATACTGTTGAAACAAGCACATACCCAATAGAAATTAAGGCTGAATATAATTTAAATGACGAAGATATCATATATAGTCAATATTCAACTGTTAATATTGAAAATCACGATGAATTAAAAAAGGCAGAAATTACCATTGATAAGATTGTAGAACCAAAAGGTATTTTGTTAGCAGATGTTCCATTTAACATATCATTTAATGTATCTGCACCAGATGGAGCAGAAAATGTCAAAGTAAGCGTGATTTCTCCAGAAAAAATTGTTCCTAAATCAAAAAATTTGTTTGTTATAAATAAATTAGCTGCAGGAGCAAGTAATAAATATGTGGTTACATTTCAAGCTCTTGATACTATTACAACTAGCACATATCCAATAGAAATTAAAGCTGAATATAATTTAAATGATGAGGATATAACCTATAGTCAATATGCTACTGTAAGCGTTGAAAATGAAGTTAAAGATGATGAGGATGAAAACAAAGGAGGGACACCAAAAGTTATAATTGGTGAGTATAAGATAGACCCTGTTGTTGTTCAAGCTGGAGAAGAATTTAGTTTAGATATTGGATTTTTTAACACACACAAAGATAAAACTGTATCAAACTTTAAAGCAAATCTAACCATTACAGAGCAAGGTGAAGATAACACCGGTAGTGTATTTACTCCGGTTGGTGGCAGTAATACATTTTATATTGATGAAATGGATCCAGGGGAGACAGTTTATAAAACCATAAGAATGTATACTATTCCAAGTGCAGATCCAAAAACATATGAGCTCACAATGAAAATGGAATATGAAGACGAAGATGGAGATCCAATTATTGCATCAGAATTTCTTGGAATACCAGTAGAGCAAGTTACAAAGCTCGATGTAGCAGATATTTCAGTTGAACAGATAGAAGTTGGTATGGAAGGAGATTTAACTGCTCAAATTTTTAATAAAGGTAAAACCATTATTAGTAATGTAGAAATTACAACTACTTCAGTTGATGAAAATTTTGATATATTTGACAATAAACAAATAGTTGGTAAGCTTGAAATAGGAGCAGTAGAATATTATGAACCCACTATTATTGCAAATGAAGCAGGAATGTTAAAAGGTCAAATTAATATTGAATATGAAGATGTTACAGGAAAAATTCATAATATTGTAGAAGAATTTGATTTTGAAGTTCTAGAAGCTTATGTCGAAGAAGACTTTTTTCCTGAAGAAGACTTTTTTCCAGAGCCAGAACTTGAAGAAGAACCAGAAGAAGAAAAAGTAGATGTTAAGCCACAACTCGTGGGAATATTTTTTGGATTTTCAATATCAGCTCTAATTACTAAATTCTTGTATGCTCGCAAAAAGAAAAAATTAATGGCATTAGGTGAAGATGATGAAGATTGATGATTTAATTTCTATGAGCATACGCAGTCTATGGCGGCGAAAACTGCGTACATTTTTGACTGTACTTGGTGTTATAATTGGCTCATGCTCTATTATTCTTATGCTTTCTATAGGTATTGCTATGGATGAAGGATTTAAAGAGCAAATGAAAGAAATGGGTGATCTTACACTTATTGAAATTAGGTCTAGTAGGTATTCATCGTCTGACGATTCACCAAAACTTAACGATGAGGCAATTGAAGCTCTTATGCAAATCCCAAATGTAACTATGGTTATACCAGAAAGGTCAATACAAGCATATCTTCAATTTGGAAAAAAACGAACTTTGTGGAATCCAGATATTATAGGATTATCTGCAGAAGAAATGGATGCTCTTGGTTATAAAACTGAAGAAGGACGAACTTTTGAAACCACTGATAAAGATGTTATAATACTCGGAAAAGCTGTATTGTCCGAATTTTATAAAATTGGTAAAGAACCAAACTGGAAAGTTGCAAATCCTGAAATAAAACCAATTTTGGATAAAGATAAAATTGAAATATTGGTTGGTGAATATCATTGGGAAGATGGAGAACCTATTGATACAAGTTATGAAGATGATAAAAAAATTGATTTTCCAGATGATCAAGAAGCTATAGTTATTGGTCTTTTTCCAGAACATCAATATCCTCTTGGATATAATATATATGTTCCACTTGAACTATTTAACCAACTTAGATCTGCACAACTAGAATATGAGCTTGATTTGCTAGGTGAAAAAGATTTTGAAGATAAATATGGTGAAGATCCAGATGAGGAAATAGTTTATTATGCCGCAAATGTTAAAGTAGCACACCAAGATGATGTTGTAACTGTACAAGAGCAAATTTCAGAAATGGGTTATAGGGCATATTCAGACATGGAAGATGTTGAAGCTATGCAATCAATGTCTTCTGGTATCCAAGCTTTTCTTGGTGGAATAGGAGCAATTTCATTATTTGTTGCAGCTATTGGAATAACCAATACAATGATGATGGCAACATATGAGCGTACTCGTGAAATTGGAATTATGAAAGTTATTGGAGCAAAAATTAATGATATTCAAAATATGTTTCTTATAGAAGCATTAATGATTGGTGCTCTTGGAGGATTTTGTGGTATTATAATTTCATATATAATTTCACATATTTTAAATGTTGTTGGTGAAAGTGGGGCTTTATCTATAGATATGATGGGTGGCGGAAATATTTCTAGTATCCCAATTTGGCTTGCTGGTGCCTCACTTCTTTTTTCAACTTTAATTGGACTTGTATCTGGTTATTTTCCAGCAAGACGAGCTATGAAACTTTCTGCTCTTAGTGCAATTAAAACAGAGTAATATTTTATATTTTTTAGGAAATAATAATCATCAAAGGAGATGTGATTATTAATGAAAAAAATTGAAATTTATGAAATGACTACACCTGCTGATAATGAAACAACTGATCCAGAACTTCAAAGATTAACAACCTTAGTTAGAAATCTAAGAAATACTGGTGTTGATATACAAAGATATGATTTAACTAATAATCCAGAGGCTTTTGATATGAATCCAACTGTAAGTGAGCTCTTAGAAAAGCGAGGAGAAGATATTTTACCTATTACTCTGGTTAATGGAACAGTTGTTCAAACAGATATATATTTATGTGATAAAGATATAATGTCACTAGTAAATGTATCTCTAAAAGATTTTAATCCATAATTAATAAGCTGGGGCTGTCGCTTTTAGGAAAAAATAATCCTAGACGATGCCCCTTTTTGTCGTTGTTACTTTCTCGTTAGCTCTTTAGTAGTAGCCTAAGGGTTAAGTTTAAGCTTCAACTTTGTGTTCGCTTGATAGACTCCTATTTTAAAAAGGCACTGAAAAACTAAAGACCTGAATAAAATAATATTTTAAAATTATCAAACATGTTTAATTTTATCTTTAGCTACTGAAGTTAATACTAAAGTTGTCGTTTACTATGAGTCCCCCCATCGTCCTCCCTATTATCGCTACTTTAGGTTCTTGATTTTACATAATTTTTTTGATATTATTTAACAAAAACTAAACTAATGAGGTTATGAAAATGGAACAAAATAAGAAAACGATATTTAGTGGAATGCAACCCACTGGAGCAATTACTCTTGGCAACTATTTAGGAGCGCTAAAAAACTGGACTACATTACAAGAAGAATATAATTGTTTATATTGTATTGTAGATATGCATGCTATTACTGTGCGTCAAAATCCTGCAGAGCTTAGAAAAAATGCGAGGAATTTATTAATTCAATATATTGCAGCAGGTCTTGATCCAACCAAAAATATAATTTATTACCAATCTCAGGTAAGTGGACACGCAGAGCTAGGTTGGATTTTAAATTGTTTTACTTATATGGGTGAATTAAATCGTATGACACAATTTAAAGACAAATCTAAAAAACATGCAGATAATATAAATGCGGGATTATACACATATCCTGCTCTGATGGCAGCTGATATTTTATTATTCAATACTGATCTCGTACCAGTGGGGCATGACCAAAAACAACATCTCGAATTGACTAGAGATATTGCAATGCGGTTTAATACAATTTATGGAGATACTTTTACAATTCCAGATCCATACATTGGAAAAGTTGGAGCAAAAATTATGGATTTACAAGAACCTACCAATAAAATGTCTAAATCTGCAGAAGATAAAAATGCAACTATTTTATTAACTGATAAGCCAGATGAAATATTAAAAAAATTCAAAAGAGCAGTTACAGACAATTTTGCAAATATAAAATATGATGTTGAAAATCAACCGGGAATAAGCAATTTAATCAGTATTTATAGTGCGATTACAAATAAAACATATGATGAAATTGAAAATGAATTTGCTGGAAAAGGATATGGAGATTTCAAAGTAGAAGTTGCTCAAGCAGTTATAGAAACCTTAAAACCAATTCAACAAAAATATGATGAGCTTCAAAAAGATAAAGCATATATTGATAATATAATTAAAGAGAATACTGAAAAAGCCAATTATAAAGCTCAAAAAATATTGCGTAAAGTACAAAAGAAAATAGGATTTCCACCTATAATTAGATAAAAATGTATTAACCACGTCCACCTAACTAATATTTAGATCAGGTGGAATTTTTTATAACATAAATTGGAAATTTTCATGACATAAATATAAAACTATGATATAATATTTATAAAATTTAATGTTAAAGAGGTGAAATATGCAAATTTTATCAGCGGTTAAAATATTTTACGAAGTAGGAGATAAGCAAATTTTAGACGACATATCACTTAGCATTGAAAAAGGTGATTGTATATCCTTAATAGGTTCATCTGGAAGTGGAAAGAGCTCTTTTTTAAAGATGTGTTCATATCTAATTAGTCCTTCTTCTGGAACTATGAACTATAATGATACAAATTTTTCTGACTATGAACCAATAACGCTACGACAAGAGCTTAGTTATTGCACACAAATGCCATATTTATTTGGAACAACTGTAAAAGAAAATTTGGAATTTCCTTTTATTATTAAAAAAAATCCTTTTGATATAGAAAAGGTAGCTCAATTACTTGAGGCCTTTCAGTTGGATAGACATTTATTAGAAAAAGAAGTAGCAATTTTATCAGGTGGAGAAAAACAACGTATTGCATTAATTAGAAATCTCATACATAATCCTAAAATATTGTTGTTAGATGAAGTTACTTCTGCTTTAGACGAAAGTTCTTCCTTGGTAATTGAAAAGTATGTAAAAGAGCTTAATAAAACTGGAACTACTATTTTATGGGTAACACACAATATGGAGCAAAGCACACGAATATTTAATAAGCGAGTACAATTTGAAAATGGCAAATTAGTTAATTTGGAGGTTCTATAATGAGCATTATTTCTTTAATATTGGCGTCATTGTTGGTACTTATACCTATTTTTATTTCATTCAAAGAAGATTTAAGGATACATAAGCAAATTGTCATTAGTGTCCTTAGAGCAGTTATACAACTTACTATTGTTGGGAGTATATTACAAGTTATTTTTGGATTTGAAAATTTGCTTGTAACCATATTTTTTATATTCTTTATGATATTTAATGCGTCAGTTAATATTGCTAAAATGCCACAAATACGAAATATGAGAGTGATAAGTTTCATAGGAATTGGACTTGGAACATGGATTACTTTACTTACTCTAACTTTAACTAGATCAATTGTATTTAGTGCTAATGAGGTAATTCCTATTTGTGGTATGATTGTTAATAATGCCATGGTAGCAGTAGCTATCACTTATAGACAAATGCAAAGTGGATTTATTGATAAAAGAGAAGAAATTGAGACAAAACTTTCACTCGGAGCATCTATTAAGCTTGCATCAGGTGAAGTATTAAAACGTACACTTAAAGCTGGAATGCTCCCTACAATTGATTCAGCAAAAGCACTTGGTATTGTATCACTTCCTGGCATGATGACAGGACTTATTTTAGGCGGAGCTCCTCCAATAGAAGCAATTAAATATCAAATTATGGTAACTTTTATGCTTTTATCTGCTACAAGTATTGCAACAATATTTGTCACTTATTTTAGTTATACATCATTTTTTAACAAATATAAGCAACTTATATAGTACCACCTCTAAAATATTATCATATTATGATACTAGCAATTAGCTTAGTTACTAAATATGCAAACAATTGTTTTAATATTCTAAGGAGGTAAATTATATGCTCAAGAACCAGATGTAATAATTGATAACTATATAGCTAATAATGATTTAACATTAACAGTTTTATCTAATGAACCTAAAAATACTTCTCCAGAGCTAGGAGCTGAAATTGAAATTCCTATAGTAATAATAAAAAATAACAGGCCCAATGTATAATAAAAATAACTTAATTTTATAATCATAAGCCATTGTGTTTATGATTTTTTTTTATAATTTTATGGAATACTTTGTCTTTATTTTACATATATTAGTATGAAAGGTAGTAAATAAAAAATGGAGGTTATTTAAAAATGGAAAAAAATAAAACTATTGTGATTAATAAATTATGTACTTTTAGAAAATATGGTGAGCATGTAGATATTAAAAATACTACTGATACAGCAGTAGCTCTAACAGGTTGGAAAATCGTATCAAATCCTACAGGTAGATCGTACATATTTAAAGAATTTGTGTTAGAAGCAAATAGTATTGTTTCAGTTGGAGAATGTGCTAAAAACCAAAATGTGGATTTTTATTGGGTTGATAGCAGAAAGGTTTGGTCAAATACTGATTCGTTTGAATTATATAACTATGATGATAAATTAATAGATATCAAAAAATTTAACTCTGCTGAAGAAGAAACAATTGCTCCTGTTGAAGAAAAAGTAGTAGAAGTAGAAGTTAAAATTGAAGTAGAAAATAACGCTAGAAATCAGAATGTAGAAATTACTGCATTAAATTCAGCAGTAGAATATGGCGAATACGTAGAAATAACAAATAATACTGATACAGAAGTTGAACTAACAGGTTGGAAAATTGTGGCATTAGATGGAAAATGCTCTTATACATTTAAAAAATTTGTATTAGGAGCGGGCAAAACAGTTAAAGTAGGAGAATGTGCAAAAAATCAAGATGTAGATTTCTACTGGGTTGACAGCAGAGCAGTTTGGTCTAATAAACAATCTATAAAATTATGCAAAGCTTAATTTGTATTATAGGTCATACACTTATAAAAAGTGTGTGGCCTTTTTTTATAGTTAAATAAATATATTACAAATGGAGTAACCGCTGGAGCAGTAAAAGGTTAACTCTACACAAAAAAAGGCTCTGAGCTTGGACACCATTGAGATGTGTTGCTCTTTGCCTTAATTTATACTAAAAAGTGATATTTAAACTTTGACATCAATAGATTTTCTAATGTTAGGCTCCCACCCATCAAAAATACTTGGATCATATGATTGACCACCTTTAAAATCTATATTCTCGCTTTCGAGTTTATCAATATATGCTTCTTCATATTTATTAGCCAGTTGTGAAATAGAATGTATCATTGATATCCTATCTTCTGGTTTCACATTGGCTAAGCCTTTTGATGAATAAACATATTCTAATGCTAAGTCAGCAATATGATTTTCACCTGCTTTGTTCCAACCCTGATCATTTAAAAATCTATCTTTAGTTATTTCTGCAACTTGTTTTTCAATATCTTGTGGAACTTCTAATGTTCTTCTTTCTGGTGGAGGACCATTTAAATCAAAAACCATCCATGGGTCAACTTTTGACTGATTAAAAGATTCTATTTGCTCCCTTGAGAAATGAGCAGGTGGAGTTTCACCTAAATATGATTTTAGAGGACCAGTATTTGATTTATTTTGTTGCTGTGTTTGAAATAGTTGATTTTGATAGCTACTTTGGAGCTTTGCCATTTGAGATATAGTCATTATATACGCTCCTTTCAATAAAAAGAAACTAAACCCCCCATGTTTAGTGTACAGGGAGGTTATTACTAATCTAAAGAGATTATTCGTTATAATATACCTTTAAGCTTGCAGAAGCGGTTGATACCCCACTGCTACCAGTTGTATAAATTCTCCAAGTACCTTCTGGATCTTCGCCATCAAAAATATCAGTTGAAAAACGTGTACTACCAGTTATTCTAGCTTGACCAACAGAGCCATCAGGACTTTCTAGTCTAAGATAGCAAGGATCACTACCAGAACTTACATTTATGTTTAACTCAACGTTTATCACTTCTGCATATGATAACGATGGTGATGTTACAGTAAATACTCTTGAATTGCCACCATATAATGAATTCATTTTGCCAGTGATTCCAGAGAAATAATCTATATATTGAACTTCTGGAGTGTGTGCTTCGTCATTAAATGCAACTTCTGAAACTGATACCATATTTTCTACGGGTGCATCTGTTTGAGCAAATGCAGGAACTGACATACTTAGAGCAGCCATTAAAGCTAAAGATATACTTTTAAATTTGTTCATGTTAATCTCCTTTTTATTTTTATTTACTTACAAATATTATATCGGTTAACTTAAATGGAAATTAATAGCAAATTTAAAAATTTTTAATTTTTGTATAAATATATAAATTAAATAATAATTATTTACTTAGTTTTAAAATATATCTATAAATACACAGTATTAATTATGTCGTGAGCTCTTTCAATCGTATAAGAGCAGAAAAACTTGAACGAGCTATAAATAAAATATAAGTATTTTTATGCATTAATATCTATTATAAAAAATCCTTAGCAAAAATCAATGTTTCAAATCTTCCTTTTTCTTCTAATCTACCATCTTTGATTACTAATATTTCATCATATTTTTGTAGTTGCTCTTTAATAATCTTATGAGTTACAACTAGCATGGTTAGATCCTTTGTTTCTAATAAATTATTTTCTATTTCTCTTGATAACTCTATATCAAGAGCAGATGTCGCCTCGTCTAATACCATAATAGAACTATTTTTTATTACCGCTCTAGCAATCGCTATTCGCTGTTTTTCTCCACCTGATAATTTAGAACCTGCTTCTCCTACTTCATCTTTAATATCTGTTGTAGTTATAAATTGCGTTAATTTTGCGGTTTCTATAGCCTTTTGTATAGCAATATCATTATATTCTTCATAAAGACAAATATTCTCCACAACTGAACTATCAAACATAAATACATCTTGATGTATAGTTGAGATAAGATTACTTAAAGAACTTAATCTTATCTCTTTGCTATTTACATCATCAATATAAACTGCGCCTTCATCGGGCGTAACTGCTCCTGTTAATAGTTTTAATAATGTAGATTTACCACTACCACTTTGACCTACAATAGCATATTTTTTACCTTTTTCTATAGTAAAATCAATATCCTTTAGCACTTGCTTATCTCCGTAACTAAAATTAATATTACTCAATCTAATTTCATTTACAAAATCCTCTTTAACAACTCCTTCTTCTTTCTTTGAAGGTGTATTAATAATATTTAATACATTTTCTTTTAACTCTCTTACTGATTTTAAATCAATAATTTCATAAACAAAATCTAATATTGCCATATTTACGTTTTCCATTAACTGAATAGATGCCATTAACACACCTACACTCACTTTCCCTTTAACAGCTAAATAAGCACCTATCCCTAAGCAGGCAAGCGTTGTTATATAAGTTTCAAAACCTGCAACTACACTTGCAAGAGCATTAGCATTTCTATACCTTAGCGCTGCAGTTTCTGTATCTACATTTACCTTTTTAAAAACCTTATTTATGTTATTATACATATTAAAACTTCTAATCACCTCAAAACCTGTAAATACATCTTTTACTTTTGCAGTAAATTTACCTAATTGATAAGCATGTTGAGTTTTTCTCTTAGTTAGCAATTTTTCTGTAAACTTAGGAGTTATTAAAGGAATTGGACTCATTAAAAGTACCACAATACCAATCATTACATCTAATTGAAATAATACATAAGCTGAAATCACTAACAAAATAGTAGTATGAATTATACCTATAATACTTCCTATATACACATTATTTACCATCTCAACATCATTCATTAATAAAGAGATATATTCACCAGAACGCTTTTCCACAAAATCACTATGATTACTATGTATTAACTTGCGAAATACGTCAGACTTAATGTTGGTTGCTATTTCCTTATACAAGACATTATTCGCTCTCTTTTTAAAATACTCACTAAACATCATTACACATACAATCGCTAACCCCATTACCACCGTCTTTATAAAATTATTCATGTCATGATTAGTAGCTGTATCTACTAAATCCTTAGTTATTAACGCCCATTCTGTACTACTTACAACCACTATTATAGTTAAGATTATATATATCATTAACTTGTCTATATGGTTTATAAAATATGTCTTCATGGTTTTTACTTTATCTTTCATTTTATTATCTCCTTTATAGAATAAATCAATTTAAATATAGCCAAAAATTTTTCTATCTTTATAATTATATTTAAAATTATTTGTTTTGTAAATATCAATATTATAAAAATTTTTACATATATATATTGATAATAAATTCTATTTAGCACGTTCGTCCTCAGCAAAGCTGACGGAGGGAGCAACAAACAGTTTCTCACATTATAGGATAGATTGTTGCATATTATTTGAATAAGCTATTTAATAAAAATAGAGCATAAAGCTCAGTAAAATTATATATACATGAGGTGTAGAATGATAAATAAATTTCTTGCAAAACTAGATATAAAAAAAAAGCTAATTTTTTTAGGATATGCTATTACTGTACCTATATTAATTGTAATATGTATTATGTTATTTATAAGTAATTTAAATTCTTCTAAGAAAAGTCAAATTGAAAGTACACAAAAAGAGTTATCTTCTTTAAATGATAGTTTAAATATTGTATTGGAAGATATTAAAAACTTATCTACATATATTTCTATTAATGAGCAGATTACAAAGCTCTTGACAACTTCTGATGACACTATAAATAATAATCCGCAACTTTGGTATGACTATGCTCCGATGCAAATAATTCATGATATGATTTCTATTGAAGGATATATTAAAACTATAGCCATTTACCCAGAAAATAATATACGTCCATATTTAAGAGGACTAGATGGTAGCTCATATAATTCTGATTTTAAAAACTTAAAGTCGAGTAAATTATATAATCAGACATTATTAAGTAGCAATAATATGTTGTGGCAAAATTTTAATAAAGGCACTAATGAGCTATATGATTATAATAGAACTGACAAACTTGTGCTAAGTCGAATTATTTATGATATTTCAAGAACCAAAATTTTGGGTTATTTAGTTATTGGCTGTAGCACAGATAAGTTTTACGATATAATAGAGCATAATATTAAATTTGATGATGAAACAGTAATTATATTTAATTCAAGAGGAGATAACATATTAACTTATGGCGATTTAAATAGTAAGCTCAATAATTATTTATTGTCACAAGAATTTCAAGATATATTAAAAAAGAGCTCTAATACATATATAGAGCATTCAAATCATACAATATATTTATCAAAAACAAATGAAAATTCTACTATAGCCTGTAAAATAGTTCCTTCTTTTAAAATACTCAACAATTTAATTGTTCTAATAGATTGGCCATTATCATTATTTATAGGCGTATTGATATCATTATTACCAATTTTAATGTTACTGTCAAAAATAATAACTGCTCCGCTAATAAATTTATCTAAAAATATGGAAAAGTTCTCTAAAGGAGATTTTGAGCAGTATATTATAATAAATTCCAATGATGAGCTTGCTCAAGTTGGGAAATGCTTTAACAATATGGTAGATAATATTAAAATATTAATAGAAGAAAATTATATCATTAAATTAAAAGAGCAAGAAAGTGAATTGTTGGCACTACAAGCTCAAATTAATCCACATTTTTTATATAACACACTTAACAGCTTATATTGGCAAGCACTTAATGAAGGATATGAAGAGCTTGCAGAAAGTGTATTATCTCTATCTGATTTATTTAGATTAGTTTTAAATCAAGGACAAAAAGAAGTCCCTATTGCCAAAGAAATGTTGCTTGTTAGAAAATATTTAGAGGTTCAAAATTTAAGGTTTTATAACAGACTAACTTATTCTATTAAGGTAGACAAAAATGTAGAAGATTTTATAATACCAAAATTGGTAATACAACCATTTGTTGAGAATGCCATAGTGCATGCATTTGAAAATACGAGCTCAGATTGTGAAATTAGTATTATAGTAAAACAAATTAATGATTATATTGAATTTAGAATATCAGACACGGGAATTGGTATGACACAAGAAAAAATAAACCAACTATTTGACCGTGAATCTGAATTTTATCAAAAACAAAGAATAGGTGGATATGCAATAAAAAATATTATGGAACGTCTTGAACTAAAATATAAATCTAAATTTAGTTTATTTATTGAAAGTAAAGAAAATATTGGAACTACAATTATACTAATAATTTATAAAAATGTAGGAATGTAAGTACAAAAGTAAAAATATGACACCATTTTAAAAAAAAATTCACTGTTTATATAAAATATGATATGATATTATAGTTGATATAGATAAAAGGAAGTGATAAAATGCCTATTAAAATTTTAGTAGCAGATGATGAAATTAATGTTAGAATTGGTTTATCTCAGTATATTAGAAATAAGTTTCTAAAAGAATGTATAGTTTATGAGGCTTCTACAGGTATAGAAGCTATTGATTTAGCACTACAACATACACCTGATATTATTTTATTAGATATACAAATACCTGATAAAAATGGTATAGAGGTGTTACAAGAAATTACAAAATCTAAAATAACTACTAATATTGTTATAATTAGTGGTCATGACGATTTTAAATATGCTCAGCAGGCCATTAAACATGGAGCTAAACAATACTTTTTAAAACCTATCCGAGCAACCGAAATATTAGACTGCATATATAGATTGCTATCAATTAATCCTAATAAATTAAAACCTAAACCTATTAAACCTTTTGTAAAACAAGCACAAGAATATATTGAAGAAAATTATAATCAACCTATTACATTAATCAAACTAGCAGAAAAATTGGGTTTATCTGCAGGATATTTATCAACAACATTTAATAAAGATTTACAGTGTAGTTTTGTAGAATATCTAAATCATATAAGAATTGACAAAGCTTGTGCATATCTCGATCAAAGCTACTTAAAAACATATGAAATTGCATATAAAGTAGGCTTTAGTGATGAGAAATATTTTTCTAAAGTATTTAAAAAAATTAAAGGTATGTCTCCGAAAGAATATAAAAATTTAAATAAATAGACAAAAATTCTCCCACTTTTGTAGTTTGTGGGAGGCTGACGGAAGGATTTAAATTGCGATTATTTATTTTCTAGTATCTTTATTTGGCTTATTAGCTTCTAGCTCTGCTTTTAATGCTTCTTTAGCTTCTTCCATAGATAGGGTTGCTTCTTCACGTTTAGATTGAAGAGCTTCTATAGCTAGTTTAGCATCAGCAAGAGCAACTTGTTTTTCAGCTATATTTGCTTCTACATCTTCTAAAGTTAAGCCCTGTTCAGCAAGAGAAGCTTTTAGCTCATATATTTTAATTTGAGCTTCTGCAAGAGTTAATTGTTTATTTGCCAGTTGTTCTTTTATCTCAGCCATATGAGTTGTAGCATTTTCAAGAGCTACTTTTTTTTCGTCAAGAATTTCTTTTTTAGCATCTGCATCAGCCTTTGCTTCTTCTAGTACTAAACTTTTTTCTGCAAGAGTAGCCTCTTTTTCAGCCTTATTTGTAGCAAGCTCCTCTTTGTTTGCTGTAATAGCAGGTTTAGTAGTTGCATCCTGAGCAAAAGTAGTAACGCCTGTAGCTCCAATAACCATCATTCCTGTAAGTGCTAATGTTAATATTTTTTTCATAATATCCATCTCCTTTTAAGTTTTAAATTATTTTTAAATTTCTTATATTTTAATTATATTACATTTGGTGGTGTGAAATCATCCGTTAAAGATACGCAGTTTATACGCAATTTGTTATTTATTTTGAGCTTTATTTTTCCTAGCTCCTAGAAGTAAGCCTTTTTCTTCACGAGCAGTTTTTTTATCTTCTTTATTAACTTTAGCTTCTTCACGAGCAACATTTCTTTCTTCAAAATTAGCTTTTCGTTCAGCCATTTTTAATTTTAATTCTTCAGGAGTTAAACCTTTTTCTTCCAGAAACGCTTTTCTTTCTTCTAGTGTTAAATCTTGACGAGCAGCTCTATTTTCTGCCAACGTATTTCTCATTTCTTCGAGCTTTGCTGATTTTTCTTCTTGCTCTAGTTTCTTTTGAGCTATAGCTTCTTGTATTTCTTCACGCTTAAGTGCTCTTTCTTCCTCAGTAAGCTTATTGATTGAATCCTGAGCAAAAGTAGTAACGCCTGTAGCTCCAATAACCATCATTCCTGCAAGTGCTAATGTTAATATTTTTTTCATAATATCCATCTCCTTTTAAGTTGTAAATTATTTTTCAGAGCTTTTGTTTAGCTCCTTATATTTGTATTATATTATAATAGGTGGTGTGAAATCATCCGTTAAAAATAAGCAATTTATACGCAATTATTTGGTGGATAAAAATACAAGTTTATGTTATTATATAAACTGAGGTGATATTATGAAAATATACATAGCAGACGATGAAAAAAATATCAGAGATATTATCTGTAGCTTTTTAAAAAATAGTGGATATGAAGTTATAGAATTTGAAAATGGAGATGCATTAAAAAATGAATTTGAAAATAATCCTTCTGATATGGTAATACTTGATGTGATGATGCCAGGAACTGATGGCGTATCAATTTGTCAAGCAATACGAGCAAAAAGCAATGTGCCTATTATGATTGTATCAGCTAAAGATAGTGAGCTAGACAGAATTACAGGAATTACTATGGGAGCAGATGATTACTTGGTAAAACCATTTGCTCCAATGGAGCTAGTTGTACGAGTTAATTCAATTTTTAGAAGAATGTCTTTTAATGAAGAAGTAACTAAAAAAAATGTCTTTTCTTATGGTGATATAAAAATAGATATTTCTTTTAGAATATGTACTTATAGTAATAAAAAGTTAGATATTACTCCAACTGAATTTGCACTAATGGCTTATATGTTTGAACATAGTGACAGAGCAGTTTCACGTGATGAATTATTAAAGAATGTATGGAAATTTGATTATGATGTTGATACAAAAGCTTGTGATGATGTAATAAGAAGATTACGCAAAAAGTTAGTTAAAACTACCGTTAGAATAGTAGCAGTTTGGGGTTTTGGATTTAAGCTAGGACTTGAGGAATAACAAATGACTACAATACGAAAAAAAATTTCACGGCCAGTTATATTTTTAATTGTACTTGTTCCTTTATCGATACTAATATTATTTAATCTAACTGTTTCATATTATGCACAAATAGAAGCAGAAAAAGAATTAATTTATATGGCAGAGAATTTACCTCAAAATTTTGATTCAAATTTTGAGAGTGCAAAAGGTATGGCTTTTTCACTTAGAAATGCTCCAAGTTCTTCATCGGTCGAGCTTATAACATATAATAGACAAGGTAAAGTATCAAAATTATTGAAATTAAATGAGAATAATAGTTTTGTAAATGATGAAATAGCACATCAAGCTTATGAACTGGTATTAGAATTATCAGAAGGAGAAATAGGTTCATTTAAATATAATGGCAGTGATTATTATGTTATAAACATTCCTATAGAGCCTGCTCCGCTTAGAAATAAAGCAATTTATATATCAAAGGGATATTTCTTTGATGATTTTGTTTTTACGATTAATTTAGTACTGCTTACAATATCTGTAATTATTACAGTTATTGCAATATTTATTTCTACTATGATAACCAAATCAATTGCCAAACCTATTGAATATATAACGAGCTGTATAGAAACTATTAAGTCTGATGAAATTTTAAAGCTTAATACAAATAGTGATAGTATAGAGCTCAAAAAACTAAGTCATGAAATAAATAAAATGAATAAAAGAATTTATGATGCTCATAAATCTCAAAAATTATTTTTAAACAATGCTTCCCACGAATTACGTACACCTCTTATGAGCATTAGAGGATATGCGGATGGAATTGAAATGGGAATTTTTGCCGATACAAGTAGTACTGCTCATATTATTTCTGAAGAAGCTCAAAAACTTACCAAGCTTATTGATGGATTGCTTACATTAGGTCGTATTGAAAATTTTGATTTTAATGATAAGACATCTCTTGAGATATTTAACTTAAAAGATTATATGAGCGAACTTGTAAATACTTACAATGGATATGCAATAGCTCAAAATATAGATATATCTTGTAAATTAGAGGATGAAGTTTATATTATAGGAAATGATGAACTTTTAAGAGGAATTTTTGGTAATGTAATTTCAAATGGGCTCAGATATGCAAAAAGCCAAATTGACATTTACATAAAAACTATTGACAACAATGCAATCATTTTAATAAAAAATAATGGAGAAGATATTACTAATCAAGATAAGATATTTGAACGATTTTCTAAGGGTAAAGGTGGTAATTTTGGACTTGGACTATCAATAGCAAAAACTTCTATAGAAAAATTAGGAGGTCAAATTAGAGCATACAATGAAAATGGAGCAGTATTTGAAATGCTAATACCAATACACCATAGATAGTCACAGTACTTTAAAATAATATAGGTTGTTGAATAAATAAAAACTTACACAAAAAAGACATTCTCATTTTAACCCTTCCGTCAGCTTGCGCTGCCACCTCCCCTTAAAAGGGGAGGCTATCAAGCAAACAAAAGCTTGAGTATTATCTAAAATTGTAGTTTACTAGGAGTCACCCCTTTTAAGGGGGGAACAGTACCGAAGGTACAAGGGGGGTTTATGGGTGAAAAGTGCCAAAGGCACAGGGGGATTTAGTGGGAAGCTATATGGTGAGGTTTTCTTGATATCAAAAAACTTTTTCAGTGGTCTATTTTTAAAAGGGAGATGGCATCGAAAGATGCCAGTGGGGTTTATAAGTACGATAATTATATAATGAAAAATAAAAATAGAGCAATATTTAAATTTTAAACAATTAAAGGGGGAAATTTATCAATGAAACTTAAAATTTCGTTTAACTCACCAGTAATTTTAATATTTACAATTATATGTGTTATTGTATTAGGGCTTGATTTAATCACAAATGGAATAACTAATATATATCTTTTTAGCACATATAATTCTCCAATAACTGATCCTTTAGCATACATTAGAATTATAACTCATATTTTTGGGCATGCAAGTTGGGAGCATTTTCTAGGAAATATAACACTGATATTAATTGTTGGACCATTACTGGAAGAAAAATATGGTTCTAAAGAACTTGTGGGGGTAATTTTGGTTACAGCTCTAATAACAGGTCTGGTTAATAATATATTTTTTCCAGATATAAGACTTTTAGGAGCAAGTGGGGTTGCTTTTTCATTGATTTTATTATCATCATTTACAAGTATAAAAAATGGTGAAATACCCATGACATTTATACTTGTAGCATTGATTTATATTCTAGGAGAGCTAACGAATGCTATTGCAGTTAATGATAATGTATCAAATATTACACATATCATTGGAGGAGCAACTGGTGCAGTTCTCGGATTTTTCCTAAAACCAATAACTAGTTTATAATTTGTCTAGTTTTAACATCAATAAAAACTGAATCTAAATTAGTTGTATAAATAGGAATTCTACGATTGGTATAAATATTTTTATAATATAAATTAAAATCAGTTGCTCCAAAAAAATTATTAGCTAGATGATGAGGTTGAGCAATATATCGCTCTACATTTTCAAAATCTACATAATTATCCCAAACTATTTCATGATTTTGTGTAACACCAGTATCAGCATCTATAGAAATAGTGATAAAATTATTAAGAACAGGTGCTCCATATTCAGTACGCAAAAATTTCATATGATACATGCCATCTAAAAAATATGATTCTGATTTTAAAAGTTCAATATTAGTGTGACCATAAACATTAAAAATATATCTACTAGCAAAAATGATACTTTGCTCATATCCATATCTAAGACCGGATTCATCAGGAACGTTAGAATTATTTAATTTGACTACCTCACCTGATGAAGGACTAATTCCTATTTTACCATCTGGAAGTATGCCAAACATTGGAATAGCCTCTCGAGCTTTAGTAATAGGGTCAGTTTCTATTTTATAACAAAGACCTATACCAAGATTTTCTTTATATTTTGAATATGCTTCATCTTTTGAAACTATAATATCTTCTTTAAGATAAGCACCAAGATATGTACTTATTCCGCTAAAATAAATTACTTCGCCTGTTACTGGACTTATATTAAGAGAAACTGTTTCACCAAGGATAGGTATATTATCATGATATACATTAAAGTAAAAGGTATAGGTATTATTTTCTTGATTGAATCGGTCATATGCATAAATGAGATTGTTGTCATATAACTTTGCAAAAATATCTAAAAATGAAATTGCTGCTTGTTTACAATAATCATATGAAAATATTATAGGCTCTTTTCTAACTCTTTTTTTATTTTCATATTCTAATATACGACCACTTTCTTCAACTGTAATATTCAAGTCTAGAGAATTATCTGCTCTAAATTGTAAGTTATAATAGTCTAGTGCAGATATAGGAGTATTAACTGTTTTTTGTAGCGTATAAAACTCAGGTAAATTGAACATTGTTTCTATATATGAAACGGCTGAATTTTCTGTCATCAACGGAGCTCCTAATACATAAGTTGATGATAAACAAGTTAAGAGTAAAATAAACATTTTTTTCACTACAATCACCTCAATTTAATATTTTGTTAATTATACACTATTTTTATCTAAAAACCAATACTTAAATTCGTGTATATAACGTTTTTATTACAAATTTTAATTTTTTAGAAATATTGTAGAATTAATTTAGCAAATATGTTATAATACAAAAAAATGAAAAGGAAGTGATTAATATGCGAACTAATCCAATGATTAAAAAAGGTTTAAATGGTCACCTGGAATATACAGGTGAAACCATGAGTATTGCAGGAGCAAGAAACAAAGCTCTAGGACTTTTAAGCATAACTTGCGTAGTTGCATTTATAGCTTATTATGTTCTATACGCTGGTGGAAATCCAAATTTTAATCTTGCATATACATTAAGTGCTGTCGGTGGTTTTGTTGGTCTTGGTCTTGTGATTGCAATGTCATTTAAGCCACATATTTCAAATGTGGTAGCTCCTATTTATGCTATTTGTGAAGGTGTTTTTGTCGGAGCTATAACAGTAAGTTTTGCCTATTATTTTGATGGCGTTGTTCCAAAAGCAGTTGTTTTAACTTTACTTGCAATAATATTTACTCTTTTACTTTATAGAGAAGCTCCAGAACTTGCGGGGAAAATTAGAAATGCTGTAATGATTCTAGCACTTACAATTATTGCAGCAAGTTTATTAGGATTTGTTTTTTCGCTACTTGGTTTTGGCAATGTGCTTATTGGAAATAGTTTATTTTCTATAGGTTTTAGTATATTCACTGTAATTGTTGCAATTGCTTTTTTGTTAGTAGATTATGATAATATTATAATTGGAGCAAGACATAATTTGCCTAAATATATGGAATCTTATTTTGCCGTAGGTCTTTTAGTGACTATTATTTGGGTTTATGTTGAGATGCTTGAATTACTTGCCAAATTAGCTTCAAGAGATTAAATAATTAACTAAAAATTAGGAACTAGTTGAGCTAGAATTAGCTCCTAGTTCTTATTTAGAATTAGGATAAAGTTAGGAGAAAAATATGTTAAATGTAATGATGAAGCCAGCCTCAAGTGCTTGCAATATGAGATGTGATTATTGCTTTTATTTTGATGAAGCAGAAAAGAGAACACACAAATCATTTGGAATGATGAGTGAAGAAACACTTAAAAATATTATAAGAAGAACCATGTTAAAAGCAAATTATTCGGTTAGCTTTGCATATCAAGGTGGAGAACCAACACTTAGAGGACTTGATTTTTTTAAGAAAGCTATGGAATATCAACGTCAATATAATAAAAAAAATATACAAGTTCATAATGCTCTACAAACAAATGGATTTAATCTTAATGAAGAGTGGTGTAAATTTTTTGTTGAAAATGATTTTTTAATAGGTGTTTCAATGGACGGTACACAAGAAATTCATGACACATATAGGCATGATGCAGCTGGTAATAAAACCTATGAGCGTATTTTAAAAACTACAAAAATGTTTGACAAATATAATGTACAATATAATATTTTAACTGTTGTAAATAAATTAGTTGCAAAAAATATTGAAGATATTTATGAAGAATATAAAAAAAATGGATGGCATTATCAGCAATATATTGCTTGTCTTGACCCTCTTGAAGAAGAGCGCTCTCAAAATGAGTATTCACTAACCCCACAAGAATTTGGTGAATTTATGATTAACTTATTTAATTTATGGTATAAAGATTTTTTAAAAGGTAAGCAACCATATATTAGACAATTTGAAAATTATGTTGCAATTTTAAATAATTATCCAGCTGAATCTTGTGATATGCGAGGAACATGTGGAATACAAACAGTTGTGGAAGCGGATGGCTCTGTGTATCCTTGTGATTTTTATATGCTAGATGATTATTGTATTGGTAATTTTAATAAAGACCAGCTAGAAGCTATCAATACTAAAAGAAGAGAAATCGAGTTTTTAGAGAAGTCTGTTAAGTTAAGTGACAAGTGTAAGGCATGTAAATATATTAGCATTTGTCGTGGTGGTTGTATGCGAAATAGAGACATGATAGGAGAAAGTTATCACAATTATTTATGTGAAGGCTATGAAATGTTTTTTGATGCAGTGCTTCCTAGAATGAGCGCTATTAAAGTTCCTAATCAAATATAAAATAGTAAAAGCAGTTTAAAATTATCAGCTTAATATGCATCGTTTACTAAACATCCCCCAGAGTCACCACTTTTAAGAGTGGAAAAGTGCCAAAGTCACAAATGGTGGGGTTAGAATATTATTAACGTTGTATATTTATAATTATATTTAGAAATATAAACAATTAATTATTCTTTATATTATATATTATTTATACAAATATAAAAAAATAAATTAGGTATTAATTTCCATTTAATTTAACCGATATAATATTTATACACAAGTCAATATTATTGAAAGGAGTGTATATAATGACTATATCTCAAATTGCAAAGTTCCAAAATAACTATCAAAATCAAATATTTCAAACACAGCAACAAAATAAATCAAATACTGGGTCTTTAAAATCATATTTAGGTGAAACTCCACCTGCTCATTTCTCAAGGGAAGAAATAGAATCTTTTAATCAGTCAAAAGTGGATCCATGGATGGTTTTTGATTTAAATGGTCCTCCACCAGAAAGAAGAACATTAGAAGTTCCAAAAGAAATTGACGAACAAGTGCATCAAATAATGCGTGATAATATTATTAATCAAAGTGGCCTCTGGAGGCCAGGTGAAAGTCCAATTTCTGACCTCTCACTAGATTATGTTTATTCAGCAAAAGGCTTAGCCAATGTGAAACCAGAAGATAGGATATCAATGATACATTCTATCAGCAAACTTGCTGATGCCTATGGAGATGCATATGTTAACAAAATTAAAGAGCATGATCCACATTATAAACCGGGTCTCACATTTGATCCAAGTATTTTTGATGGCTGGGAGCCTAACATTAGAAAATCTATTGATGTCAAAATTTAACTATCTTCAGATTAAGGCAAAGAGCAAGGCATATTAAAGATGTCCAAGCTCAGAGCCTTTTTTTTGTAAACATTTCGGTACTGCTCGCTAAGGAAAAATTTATAATTATCGTACTTATAAAACCCACAGTTCCACCTTTTAAGGAGGGAACAGTACCGAAGGGGCACAGGTGTGTTTAGTGAGGAAAATCACCAAAGGCACAGAGGGAGTTTAATGGGAGTCAACTATTATTGATGATTTACTCTTGAATTACGTTTTCTATCTTGTTCTTTTAAATGTCTTTTACGAATACGGATATGCTCGGGAGTGATTTCTACTAATTCATCTTGCTCAATAAATTCTAAGGCTTCTTCTAATGAGAAAGTTCTAGGAGGAGTAAGTTTAACAGCATCATCTGCTCCAGATGAGCGAGTATTAGTAAGTTTTTTGGTTTTACATGGATTTACAGTCATATCCTCTTTTCGAGAATTTGAACCAATAACCATGCCTTCATATATATTCAGACCTGGGTCAACAAATAATGTGCCACGTGCTTCAAGACTATTAAGAGCATATGCCACAGTCACACCTTGCTCACCTGCAATTAGAGCTCCTGTTTGTCTTTTTGGTAATTCACCAACAAATGGAGTATACCCTTCAACCATTCTAACCAGAGTGGCTTCACCATGTGAATCATTAATAAGCTCACTTCTAAATCCAAGTAATGCACGTGTAGGACAGAGATATTCAATTTTCATATATCCATTTTCAGGCTCCATTGATTGCATTTCGGCTTTTCTCATATTAAGCTTATTTATTACAGTTCCCGAATATTCTTCAGGTAAAGTTATAATAACTCTTTCAACAGGTTCTAATAATTTATCATTTTCAGATTTTTTCATAATAACTTGTGGTTTTGAAACACCAATTTCATATCCTTCACGACGCATATTTTCTATTAAAATAGATAAGTGTAATTCACCACGACCTGAAACAGTATATCCATCTGTTGTGTCCATAGGCTCAACTTTAAGACCAACATTAACTTCAAGCTCTTTTTCTAAGCGTTCTTTAATATGTCTTGTTGTAACATATTTTCCACTTAGTCCTGCAAAAGGTGAATCATTTACAAGAAAATTCATAGTTAGTGTTGGTTCTTCAATATTAATTGGTTCCATAGGTGTAACTTTTCCAACTTCACCTATTGTTTCACCAATTGAAATATCTGATATTCCAGAGATTACTGCTATATCTCCGCTTGTAACTTCTTTTTGAGCTACTTGCTTTAATCCTTCATACGACATAAGTTTACTAATTTTGCCTGTTCTAAGTTTACCAGTATTATCTGCTATTTGTACTTGCATACCATCTTTAATAATACCTTTATATATACGTCCAATGCCAAGACGACCAATATAATCATCATAAGCTAGAGAACTAATTTGCATTTGCAACGGAGCATCGTCTTGTTTAGGATATTCTCCAACTTGTTTAATAATGGTTTCAAGAAGAGGTTCAATATTAGGTGATTTCTCATCTAGTGAATATTGTATAATTCCTTGCTTTCCTATTCCGTATAGAATTGGAAAATCACATTGTTCATCTGTAGCATTAAGGTCAACAAATAAATCAAATGTCATATCTACTACTTCTTCTGCTCTATTATTTGGTTTATCTATTTTATTTATAACAAGAATAGGTTTAAGTCCAAGTTCTAAAGACTTCTGCAATACAAATCTAGTTTGAGGCATAGGTCCTTCTACACAATCTACGAGCAAAATAACTGTATCAACTGTTTTTATAACTCGCTCAACTTCCGATGAAAAATCACTGTGGCCAGGAGTATCAACAATATTTATTT
>LJHE01000052.1 GCA_001983555.1 Candidatus Epulonipiscioides gigas | reverse complement strand
GGGGGGGGGGGGGTGAATTTGAATTAAATTAATCTTGGAATTGCTATACTTCTGAGACTCTCACCCCTAATTAGGGGAATTTTACGTCCTCTGATGTACATTTTATCTATAGGATGGAGAGATTATGAAACTTATATTAAGCGATATAAAATTAAATTTAGTTATAGATTATATAGATTTATCTGCTTTAAAAATTACTAATTGCATTGGTTGTTATAGCTGTTGGATAAAGACTCCTGGAAAATGCATTATTAGAGATGATGCCATCAAAATATATACTGAAATTGCTAAAAGTACTCAATTGACTTATATCACTAAAGTTAAATACGGATGTTATGACACTATTATGAAAACAATGTTAGAAAGAACTCTCCCTATTCAACAAGCTTTTATACAACTAATAAATGGTGAAACACACCATTTTCAACGAGATGTAAAACCAAAACAGGTTAATATAATTGCCTATCAAAAACAGACCATAAGTGAGATGGAAAAATCTATTTTCGTATCTTTAGTAGAACGCAATTCCTATAATTTAAATTTTGAAAATTATAATATTATCTTTACCAAGGAGAAAGATTTAGAAAAATGTGTGAAAGAAGTGATGAGTGATGATTATATTAAACGGTAGCCCAAGAGCAGTGCAATCAAATTCTAAAGAATATGCTCATATGTTAAAACAATATTGTAATATTGAATCACAATATTTTAATATTACTCATTCAAATCATCTAAGATTATGTGATAAAATGCAAGACTTTAAACAATTAGTTTTAGTATTTCCACTTTATGTCGATTCATTGCCAGTAACTTTATTAAATTTTCTTAAAACGCTAGAACAGAATTCTCCCCAAAAGCAACTTATTGTTTCTGTTATAATAAATTGTGGATTTATAGAATATACACAAAATGATATTGCGATTGAAATGATTAAACTTTTTTGTAAGCAACAAAATTATTTGCTTGGCTCAACTCTTAGCATTGGTAGCGGTGAGGCAATACTTGGTACACCATTTAAGAGACTAGTTGTTGCTCAAATAAAACAACTTGCAACATCTCTTGAAAAACAAGATTACAAAAATTTTCATATCACTATGCCAATACCAAAAAAATTATATTTAAAAGCTTCTAACAATTATTGGATAAATTATGGAAAAAAATATGGTATTTCTAAAAAACAAATGAAAACTTTAAAAATAGAAGATAATAAAATCCAACTATAAGGTTGACTTTAATAATGATTTGATTTAAAATAATATATACTATAATTTTATGTTGTAGTATATTTTTTTATTGTATTAGGAGGGTATATGTATAATTTAAATGGACAAATTTGTGTTGTTTCAGGAGCATCATCTGGAATAGGAAAAGAAGTTGCTCTCACATTAGCAAAAGCAGGCGCTTTTGTTGCGTTATCTGCAAGAAGAACTAAAAAATTGCTTGAAACAGCAGAGCAAATTAAAAAAGAAGGCGGTAGTTGTGAAGTTATTCCTTGTGATTTTAGAGAACCTTTTTCTGTAGAATCTCTAGCAGGAATTATTCAAAAAAAATATAAGCGCTTAGATCTATGGGTTAACGCTGCAGGTGTAAATAATGCTATGGGCATAACTTGGGATTTAGATTATAAAGATTGGCTTGGAGAAGTGGATGGTCTTTTAAAAACATGCTTTATTGGTACAAAATGTGCTATAAATATAATGAAATCTCAAAAATCTGGTGGAAGAATTATTAATTTTTCTGGTGGTGGAGTTGTAAAACCAGAAGTATATAATAGTGCTTATGCTTGCTCTAAAACTGCAATTGTACGTTTTACGGAATGTGTAAATCTTGAATTACAAGCAGAAAATTTGCCTATTAAAATATTTGCATTTGCTCCAGGATTAGTTAGAACTCAGCGAAATATTGACCTTGTAAATAAACCAGAAACTCAAAAATTTATGCCAGGAATAATAGATAAAATATTAAATGACACTGCTACACCTATTGAAAAACCAGCAAATTTTGTTACTTTTATTGCAACAGGTCAAGTGGACGAGCTTTCTGGCTGTCTATTGTTTAGTCATATGGATAAAGAGAAACTTATTCAAAATATTCCAAACATAAAAGAGAATGGCTTAAATAAAATAATTGTTAAATAACTAGAAATCAACATAATTGGAGGATGGATGTATGAAATATTATGTATCAAAGCAAGGAAACAATAACAATAATGGTACTGAGCTATCACCATTTCTTACAATAAATAAAGCTGCTAAAATTGCAATGCCCAGCGATGAAATAATTGTTAGTGAGGGTGTATATCGTGAATGGGTTGATCCACAAAATAGTGGTATAAGTGACTTAGAGCGAATAACTTATAGGGCAAAAGAAGGCGATAAGGTTGTTATAAAAGGTTCTGAAGAGATTAAAAATTGGGAGCCAGTGGAAGATGGAGTATATAAAATAGTCCTTGATAATGCTCTTTTTGGTGACTTTAACCCGTTTGAAGAAGAGCTTTTTGGTGATTGGTTTAAATATCCAAAAGAGCCTAAAATGCATCTTGGAGCTGTATATATGAATGGCAATGCTTTTTGTGAGCTAAGAAGTCTTGAAGAAGTTAAAAATCACAAAATTGGTCTTAATACAATAGAAAATCTAAAAGCATTTGGTAAGCGTCATTATTTGCAAAAAGATGCTCCATTTTATGGGTTTTATGCAGATATAGATGCAGAGAAAACTATTATTTATGCAAACTTTAATAACTTTAATCCGAATGAAGAGCAAGTTGAAATTAACATTAGAAAATGTTGCTTTTATCCTAAAAAAATGGGTAGAAACTATATAACTGTTTCAGGATTTACCATGTGTCATAGTGCAGCAGGTTGGGCTCCTCCAACAGCAGAGCAACCTGCTCTTATTGGAGCTAATTGGTCTAAAGGTTGGATAATCGAAAATAATATTATTCATGATGCAAAATGTAGTGGAATAAGTATTGGTAAAGATTATCTCTCAGGTGATATGTTAAGTACTAAAACTAAACAAAAGTCAGGATACCAATTTCAGCTTGAATCTGTATTCTCAGCTCTTAAAATAGGATGGTCAAAAGAAACTATAGGTTCACATATTATAAGAAATAATACAATTTATGATTGCGGTCAAAATGGTATTGTTGGACATTTAGGTTGTGCATTTAGTGAAATCTATAATAATCATGTTTATAATATTGGTACTAAGCGAGAATTTATAGGTTGTGAAATTGCAGGTATTAAGTTCCATGCTCCGATTGATACACAAATATATAATAATCGTGTTCATGACTGTACACTTGGATTATGGCTTGACTGGCAAACTCAAGGATTACGAGTAAGTGGGAATGTATTATATAGAAATGCTCGAGATATGGTTATTGAAGTAAGTCATGGGCCAACTGTTGTTGACAATAATATATTTGCCTCAAAAGGTAATATCGGTTATATATCTCAAGGCACAGCATATATTCACAATCTATTTTGTGGCACAATGTCAAATGGAAATGTACTAGACAGAGCAACCCCATATCACTTGCCACACTCAACTTGGATTAGTGGTTATGGCTTTGTATATAGTGGAGATGATAGATATTATAATAATATTTATGTTTCACCAAATGGTAAAGCAAAAGAAGATGCTCCTATTAATACTAATACAAAACCTTTAGATAAATTTTCAGCCGAATTTAAAGATAAATTCAGTGGCACAAAAGCTATGGATCAGTTTACTGATAGTCTTGAAGAATACTTTAAATGTATTAATGAAAAAGATTTTGAATCTATTGACCTTGAAAAATTTGATCAAACACCATATCCAGTTTATATTGATGGAAATGCTTATTATAATGGTTCACAAGCTTATGCAAGAGAAAATCATAATTATATAGATGAAAATTTTAATCCAAATATTAAGATTATTGAAGAAGGTAATGATGTATATCTTGAAATTGAGCTCGATGAAAAAGTATTTGATATAGACACTAAAACACTTTGTACTAAGTGTTTAGGTAAAACAATTTTAGTTGATGCTATTTTTGATGGACCAAATGGAGAAAATTTAATATTTAGCAAAGATATTCTTGGAAATAAACGAAATGACAAACCTCTTGTAGGTCCATTAGAAAATTTAAAAGCAGGAATAAATAAAATAAAATTGAATATATAAATAGCTTTTTTAAGTTCTTAAATATTTTAAATATTTCAAAAATTTTTGCACTTAATATTTATTTTAATTTGATATAATACTTCTATAAAATTCAATTTATTTTAAAGGAGTGATTTGATGAAAGGAAAAGAGCTATTTCTTAAAGCATTAAATTTTGAGGCTACACCAAGACTACCCGTTGGGATTTTAGATGGATTTACTTGGATTGTTAAACGAGATAAAATATCATATAAAGATTTGCTCAATGCAAAAGACTTTGGAGCTTCTCATGTAATTAAAGCATACGATGATTTTGGAGTAGATAATGTATGTGGAATTAATATATCTAATTTCTTTATAAAATATATGGGTGGTGAAGTATGCTATGACAAAATTGGTGAAAATTTTGAGGTAACTAAAGCTCCGCTAAAAACTTTAGGAGAAATCACAAATTATTCTGTAGATGAGCTTATAGAAAAAGCTTTAGCAGACAAGGAGTTTATTGCGGGATTAAAACAAGTTACAGCTCTTAAAGAGCATTATGGTGACGAACGTCTTGTTATTGGTATATCTTGGGGTCCTTTCACTTTTGCTGGAATGATGGTAGGTATACAAAACTTTCTAGCTCAAGTTTTTGATGATGAAGATGATACACAGCAGATTATTGAATTTGCTACAGAACTAATTGGAAGATTTGCACAGCTCTTGATTGAATATGGAGCAGATGTATTTATGGTTGGTGACCCTGTTGCATCAGGTGATATGATTAGCCCATCTATGTTTGAGGAATTTGCTCTACCTTCTATTGAAGCTATAGCAGAGCAATTAAATAAGCTCGGTATTAAATATCTAGTACACATTTGTGGTAGTACTATATCTCGAGTAGAGCCGTTATTAAATTCTGGTATCGCAGCATTATCAGTTGACACTATAGACTTAGAAAAAGCATTATCTCTTGCTAGAGGAAATTACGCAATATGTGGAGATTTAAATCCATATGAAGTATTACAAATTAAAACTGCTGACGAAGTATATGCTCATTGTTGCAACAGAGCAAATATTGCTGGGTTAAGTGGTGGATTTATTATGATGCCAGGTTGTGACCTTGCTCCAAATATTCCACTAGAAAATCTTAAAGCTATGGTTAAAGCAGCTCATGACACTATTTAATATTGTTAAACTAATTAATGAGGAGATAAATAATGAAAAATAAAGATTTCTTTAAATTAGAAGTTGGACCAAAAGATGGCCCTAAAAGTAAAGTTGAAGGTAGAGTTATAGAAGATTTTAGCGGTTTAGACTGGAAAATGGAAAAAATGCGTGTAGGACAGGGTGTGGCTGAAGGTATTCATCTTTTGAAAAGTGAGCTTTCAGGTAATAACTTTAGCTGGAATAAAGGTAAAGTTCCAGGAGATGTATATACTGATTTATATCTTGCAGGTGAACTTGATGACCCATATTTTGGACGCAATATGCATAAGGCCAAATGGGTGCAAGAATATGAATGGTGGTATAATTATGCATTTAACCTTGACCAAAGCTTTGGCGGTAAAAATATTACACTAGTTTTTGAAGGTGTTGATTATTCTTGTGAAGTATGGTTTAACCAAGAATATTTAGGTAAACATGAAGGTATGTTTTCATCTTTTGAATTTGATATTACTGACCTTGTAGATTGGACTTCTCCACATGTTCCTGTAAACTTACTAACTGTAAAGCTCGACCCACCTCCAAAAAATCAACAAAATTTTGCAGGATTAAAGCATAACTTTGCAGGAGATTATTTAACTGGCTTAATCCCTTTTGGAATTTGGCGTCCTGTTAAAATTATTGGAACAGAAAAAGTTAAAATAGATAATTATAGAATTGAATACGAGCTAGATGGTAAGCGAGTAAATACTAGTTTAAAAGTAAATATTAATGCTTTTCATAGTATTAAAAATGCAGAAGTTGTTGTGAAATATTTAGATAATAATGAAATTATAAAAGAGGTAAAAGAACCAATAAAATTTAATAGAGGTCATCATACCACTGCTATAATGGAATTTGCTCTTGAAGAACCAAAACTTTGGTGGCCAGTTGGAATGGGCGAACAGTTTTTATATGATATTGAAATTAGTGTTGTTGAAGAGGGTAGAGTTCTTGATAATATTACAGATAAAACTGGCGTAAGAACTGTTAAATATACATTTAATCCAGGTTTTACACAAGAAGAAGTAGAATTTCCTTGGACACTAAATGTCAATGATAAGCCTATGTTTATGCGTTCTGCTTGTTGGACACAACCATCATTTTTTTATGGTCGAAATAGCATTGAAAAATATGAATCTTTCTTACTAAAAGCTAAAGAAGCAAATATTAATAATTTAAGATTTTTTGCATGGCATCCAATTGAAACTAAAGAGTTTTATGATATTTGTGATAGACTTGGTATAACTGTTTGGACTAATTTTGCTTTTGCTACACAAGAATTTAGATCCGATAAAGTATATTTAGATAAAGTAAAACGTGAAGTTAGGAGCATTGTACGAGAAAGAAGAAATCATCCTAGCACTGTTATGTGGATGGGTGGAGAAGAAGTTTATTTCACAGAAGCTCATGTTCATAGCAGAAATCGTGAACTAATGGAAATGATAGGGCATACTATAAGCGATTTAACTAGCGTGCACTATGCTGATGCTTCTCCACTTAGTTCACGTGAAGGTATAAGAATGGGCTATAAACCAAATGAATCGCTTCATGCAAATGGACATTATTATGCAGCAGGTGCAATTTTTATGGAAGATTTTTATCCAAAGCTACATGCTGCAGTTATTCCAGAGCTTACAGCTGCATCTGCTCCAAATGTAGAAAGCTTAAAGAAATTTATACCTGAAAATGAACTTTGGCCAATGGGTCTTAGTTGGGGTTATCACATGGCTGATATTAATGTATTACAAAATTTAAATTATGAAGTGCATGGTAGCACTGGAATGGATTCGTTAGAAGAGTTTGTAGAGTATACTCAAATTGCTCAAGGTACAGTCGCTCAGTTTGCACTAGAACACTTTAGAAGACAAAAGCCACATGTTAGTGCGGTTGCTCTTTGTCACTTTAATACTAACTGGCCAATAATTAAATGGGACATTGTTGACTATTATGGCGTTAAAAAACGTTCTTTTGATTATGTAAAAAGAGCATACAATCCAATTTTACCATCTCTTGAATTTGCAAAAAGACGTTATAATAATGGTGAAGAGTTCGTTGGTACAATGTATGTAATTAATGACTATTACAAAAAGTATAATGACGTAGATTTAGAATATAAAGTACTCAATAATGATAGAAATGAATTTAAATCAGGATCTATTAAAATTGATGTAGGAGAAAATGTATCAACTCCTTATACAAAAATAGAATTTGAAGTTCCAGCTGATTGGAAAGGATTTTTCTATATACAACTTGCTCTTAAACAAAATGGTGAGCTTATTATAGATAACGAATATCGTTTATTGGTTGATGATCAAGAAAAAGCTAAAGCTGTTGCAAAACAAATGTATCTTGATATGCACAAATATCGTAAAGAATTTGGAAAAGGTTATTATAGATACTATCCTAACATTTTAGATGAGCTTTAATTTCTACAAGCTATTGCACTAAGTAAGATTAGTGTGATAGCTTTTTTTGATCTTAGGTGCTTGGGATTAAAGATGTCTTCTGCCAGCTGAAGTTGACATCTCTCCAAACCCTACAGACTCTAGCAAGACACCTTCACTGAACCCTTCCGTCAGCTTGCGCTACCACATTTCTTTAAAAGAGGAGGCTATCAAGCGAACACAAAGCTGGAGCATTACTTAAAAAATATCTTTCCACAAAATACAATTTATGGTAAAATAATAGGAACATAAACAAAGAGTAGTTAAATATAATATAATATTAATTAACTACGCAAAAAGGGGTATGATATATGAAAAATAGATATGATGAATCTAACAAAGTTACAATTACGTCTATTATATTAAACTGTTTATTAACAATATGTAAAGTGATAGCAGGAATAATTGGAAATTCCACTGCAATGATAGCAGATGGATTTCATTCGGCTTCAGATGTAATTAGCTCTGTGGTGATATTAATCGGAAACTACATAGCTCAAAAACCTGAAGATAAGGAACACAATTATGGACATGAAAAAGCGGAAACAATTGTGTCTGCTCTGCTTTCAATTTTATTAATAGTAGTATCTATTCAAATTGGTTATCAAGGTATAATATTATTATTTAATATAGAGCAAATTAAAATACCTACAATTCTCCCTCTTGTAGCAGCAATTTTTTCTATTTTAATCAAAGAATATCAATACCAAATTACTATAAAGGTTGCAAAAAAAACCAATTCTCCCGCATTAAAAGCAGACGCTTGGCATCATAGGTCAGACGCTTTTACTTCAATAGCTGCTTTTGTTGGTATAATAGGAGGTATGTTTGGATTTAAAATTTTAGACCCAATAGTTACAATATTTGTAGCAATTTTTATATTAAAAATAGGATTTGATATTCTCAAGAAATCTATAAATGAATTATTGGACGTTTCTATAGAGCAAGAAGAAATAAGCAACATTATGAGCATTGTGGAACAGTCTAAAGAAATCAGCTCTGTAAAAACATTAAAAAGTCGAAAATATGGTCCATTAATATATTTAGATGTTGAAATATGTGTTGATGGTAATATCAGCGTAAAAGAAGGTCATGATATAGCTACTTCTTTTGAAGAAGAAGTAAAAGAGCGATTAGGTTTTGTAAAAGGAATTATTATTCATGTGGAACCTATAGTTATTGATAGTGCAGTATCATAAAAATGAATACTACACAAATTTTTGTTATGGTTTTAAAATTTGGGAGATAATATAGTAGTTATATCAAATGTGCTACTATATTCTCACCCAAGTGGAAAATTTATAGTTGAATTTTTGAGCATTATCCGTTTTATCAACTATTTCTATACACCTAAACTTGTCTTTATACTCTGGGAAAGTTGTATCTCCAAGAATATCTGTATCTACTTGCGTAATAAAAAGCTGCTCTGCATGTGGCATAAAAAGATTATAAATTTCTCCTCCACCAATTATAAATGTGTCATCTTCTTTTGCAATTTTTATAGCTTCTTCAATGCTTGTCACTACAATAGCTCCATCAACTTTTAAATCTTTATTTGTAGTTAGTATAACATTTTTTCTATTTGGCAGAGCTTTTCCAATACTTTCATATGTTTTACGCCCCATAATTACAGTCTTTCCCATAGTCTTTGTTCTAAAAAACTTCATATCTTCTTTTATATTCCAAGGTAAAGCATTATTTGCTCCGATTTGATTATTTTTAGATACTGCTACAATCATATTAATCATATTGCCACCTCAGCTTTTATAGCTTTATGAGCATTATAATTTATTAGCTCAAAATCTTCATATTTAAAATCAAATATTGAATTTACTTTCCTAACTATCTTAATTTCTGGCAATTGTTTTGGCTCTCGTTTTAGCATTTTTTGCACCTGTGTTAAATGATTTATATATATATGAGCATCTCCAATTGTATGAATAAAGTCGCCAACTTCTAAATCTGTCACATGTGCTACCATATGAACAAGCAAAGCATATGATGCTATATTAAATGGTATGCCTAGAAATGTATCTCCAGAGCGTTGGTATAATTGGCAAGATAGTTTTCCGTTTGCTACATAAAATTGAAAAAACATATGACATGGCGGAAGTGCCATTTGCTCTATTTCTGGAACATTCCAAGAATTTACAATTAATCTGCGTGAATCTGGATTTTTTTTGATTTCTTCTATTACATTTGCAATTTGGTCAACACCCGCAAAATTTCTCCACTGAGCACCATATACTGGTCCAAGTTCACCATTTTCATCTGCCCACGCATCCCAAATATGAACATCATTATCCACTAAATATTTAATATTCGTGCTACCGTTCAAAAACCATAAGAGCTCATGAAGTATGCCTTTAAAATATGTTTGCTTTAATGTCACGAGCGGAAACCCTTCGCTTAAATTAAATCGCATTTGATATCCAAACGTGCTTATTGTTCCTATTCCCGTGCGATCATTCTTTTTGGTTCCAGTATCTAAAATATGTTGGACTAAACTTTTATATTGTTGCAAAATATCACCTCTGATTCATATTATACCATTAAAGGTTATGTTGTCAAAGCAGTTTTTTATAATTTCTCTCGATAGCATTAGATAGTAATCGAACTTATGAACTACATAACCCACAGTGACCTCTTTTAATGAATATTATAGTCAGCTCAAGAGCTGAAGTATTACATAAAGTTGTCACCTCCACCTCCTCAAATCCAATTATATCTATTAAACCACTATCCTATGTCTTTGGTTGAACAATTGGTCAATGTGAGTACATACCATATTGACTAATTAGTCAATACAAAATTTGGAATTAACGAACAAATTTATGAACAAAAAATATCTTTAAAGTACTCTTATTTATAGTAAAATAAGAATTTTTTAACTATAAAAAGATATTCTTCTTTATTGAATAAATAAAAAATAAAAATTTAAAAAGATGTATTGTTAACTATAACTTCAAATAAATTAGCATTCAGGCATTTAATCTGACTTTTTTTTATTAGCTATTTACAAATATTACAACTTAGTTTAAAATATATTTAAATACTATTAAGAAAGGATGCTTTATTACATGAAAAGATTTACTAAATATTTATTTTTATTATCTTTATTAGTGATTGCTCCTAACATGACTTTTGCAAATGATAATTTACAATTGATTTTAAATAATAAAATGCTAGAATTAAATTGGAATAAAAAACCATTTATTAGCGCAGAAGGTTATACTCTAATACCTTTTCAATCAGTGAGTCAAATGTTAGGAATTTCTGTTATTGAAGATTTGCCAATAGTATTAGCACAGGGAAAAAATATTAAAAATAATACAGATATTTTATTAAAAGCAGATATTTTTACCGGGAATATTACAATAAATAATAAACCAATTACTATAGATGGAAATGTAGTTTTAAATAATGGAGCTATATATGTTCCGTTAAATTTATTTTCGGAAGCTTTTGGATATGATGTTAGTTATCTCAATGGAATAATACATATTAATAATACTAAAACAATATCCGAGTCAATTGTTGTCGAAAATGCTACTGAAATTGCTGTAAATGAAGTATTTGCACTTGTAAATCAATATAGAGCAGAAGCAGGAGCACCAGCATTAACGCTTAGTCCTAAGTTAATGGAAATAGCTCAACTTAAATCTGATGATATGCAACAAGAAAATTATTATTCTTATACTAGTCCAATTTATGGGGATCCATTTCATATGTTAAATTCTTATGGTTTAGTTTATAGTGCAGCGGGTATAAATTTAGCAAAAGGGCAAGCAACACCAGTAGATGTTGTAAATGCTTGGATGAATAGCGAAGGTCATAAAGCAAATATTTTATCTACTAATTATACACAAATAGGAATAGGATATAATGATGAAGGAAAATATTGGACACAAATCTTTTTGAAGCCACAATTATAAATTTTGTTATATTGCTGTTCAATTTCGGTTATAATATTTTTAAAGATTATTTGAAAGAAGGGATTTTTTATGAATACGTTTAAAACACAAAATGTTTGTGCTAGAGAAATTAAGTTTGATGTTAAAGATAATAAAATAAAAGAAATACAATTTGTTAATGGATGCCCAGGTAATACGTTTGGTCTTGCACAAGTTTTAGTTGGAATGGATGTTGATGATGCCATAACAAGACTTAAAGGAATCGATTGTAAAGGTCGTGGAACTTCTTGTCCTGATCAGCTCGCACAAGCTCTGGAAAAACACAAAAATATTTTGTAGAAAAATATTTGGCGAAAAAAAGTAGATTTAGTCTACTTTTTTTTTGTCCTTCTATATAATAATATTATAAGTAAAACATGAAGAGGGTATCTATATGAAATTAATAATACAAAAATTTGGAGGCACATCAGTTGCTACGGAGCAATCACGTACATTTGTTATATCAAAAATATTAAAATCTATAGAAAGAGGTTTTAGTCCTATTGTTGTTGTATCAGCTATGGGGCGTATCGGTGCACCATATGCGACAGATACACTTTTAGAATTTATCAAAAATAATGCTGGTGATATGACAGCACATGATACAGATTTGCTATTATCTTGTGGTGAAATAATATCGGCTGTTACAATAGCTACAATGTTAAATAATCAAGGAATAAAAGCAAAAGCCTTTACTGGCGGGCAAGCAGGCATAATAACTAATGAAAATTATACTGAAGCATCGCTTTTATTTACAGAACCTAAAAAACTTTTAGAAACTGTACAATCGGGTATTATTCCTGTTGTAGCAGGTTTTCAAGGTGTTACAAAAACTAATGAAATAACAACTTTAGGAAGAGGCGGAAGTGATACATCTGCATCAATTTTAGGGGTTAGTGTTAAGGCATCTAAAATTGAAATATACACAGATGTTGATGGAATAATGACTACAGACCCTAGAATATGTGATAGAGTTCATAAGATTAATAACTTAAGCTATAATGAAGTTTTTCAAATGGCAGATAGTGGAGCAAAAGTAATTCATCCACGTGCAGTTGAATATGCAATGCGTGCTAATATTCCACTTGTAGTTAAAAATACTTTTTCTGATGATGAAGGAAGTTTTATTATGCAAAATACTGAGCAAAAAGAAAGGTTGGGCAGCATAGTGACTGCTCTTGCACATAGAAGTGGAAGAGTTCAATATATGTTAACAGAACCTCAAGAAGGGCTTCTTAAAAAAATTGCTGATAAAAATATAAGTATCGATTTAATTAATATTTTCCAAAATTTTATAGTTTTTACAATAAATGAATTAAATCAACAAAAATTAGAAATACTTTTAAATGAAGAATATTGTAAATTTACTAAAACAGAACATTGTGCAAAAATAACTGCTATTGGAGAAGCTATTTCAGGAGTTCCTGGTATAATGGCTAAAATTGCTACTACTTTAACCAAAAAAAATATCAAAATTTTGCAAACTACTGATTCCCTAACAACTATCAGCTGTTTAATAAAAGAAGAAGAATTAAAAACGGCTATAAATGCACTCCATGAAGAATTTGATTTGTAAAAAAATACAAAAGTTAATGTATGAATTAGTCTTCTTTTTTCCATACTAATAAAAAATATATATTAAAAGGAGACTTTTTATGGATAAGCAAGTAGAAAAGCAAGAAATGATTAATGAAAATATTAAGGAAATGGGACAAATGCCACCACCTCCAAATCCTATAAAAAGTAATATTCAATGTGTTACTATTATAGGTCAAATAGAGGGACATCAAGCTATGCCACCTCAAAATAAAGCTACAAAATATGAGCATTTAATACCACAATTTTTTGGTTTTATGGAAAATCCTGAAATAAAAGGTCTTTTAATCATATTAAATACTGTTGGTGGAGATGTTGAAGCAGGTCTTGCTTTAGCAGAGCTTATTGCAAGTTTTGGAAAACCTGTTGTATCTCTTGTTCTTGGTGGAGCTCATTCAATTGCTGTGCCTATTGCAGTTGCAAGTGATTATTCATTTATTGTACCAAGTGCTACCATGACATTACATCCTGTTAGAATGAGTGGGACAGTTTTAGGAGTGGTGCAAACTTATGATTATTTTGATCAAATGCAAGAAAGAATAGTAGAGTTTGTAGCAAGACATTCCGAAGCAACTTCTGACCGTTTTAGACAACTTATGCTTGATACAGGCAAAATTGCAAAAGATATGGGAACAATTTTAGTTGGGAAAGAGGCTGTTTCAGAAAAAATTATTAATGAAGTTGGTGGTTTAAGTGAAGCTGTTCTAAAACTTAAATCGTTAATTAATGAAAATGAAAGGAAGGATCAGAATGTATTATAGCATTTTACCAGTATTACAACCTGAAGAAACAGTTCAGTATGTTGAGCTAAATTATAATGGTTGTGATGTATTAGCTGTTGTAACAGAAGAAGGCTATAAAATGGAGCGTCTTTATAGTAGCGATTATACTCATTTTTTAGATGAAAAATTTATGCCTGGAACTTTATTAGATGTTAGACTTATTAATTCAACAGTTCCTATTTGTAGCTAAAATTTTAGGATAAAAAAAGATTTTATCTTGTAGAAAAGGCTTGCTATACATATATAATTATGTTTAGCGAAGCCATTGCTTTAAATAAAAATAAAAATAAATTATTGACAAAGATAAAAAGTAGTGTTATAATGCCAAATATAACAATGCGATTGTGGCGGAATTGGCATACGCGCTAGACTAAGGATCTAGTGGTCCTAGACCTTGGGGGTTCGAGTCCCCCCAATCGCATTAAATTAAAAAAAGTCTTATATTCTTTAAATATTAAGGAGTATAGGACTTTTTTATATTATTTAATCAAAACATAAAATATAAAGCTTTATTTTTTTACATAGAATGCTCCGTAAATTTTTAGTAAATGATGGACTTTAACTGACATAAGAGTTTAGGTTTTACGTTCTTTGATGTAATTATTTTTTTGAAGTTTCTAAATTAAAGATATATTTATTAATTATTTTAAAAAAATGTATTGGATATTTAAAATTTATGTTATAATAAACTTGTACGACTTTAAAAAATTATTTTTTTTAAACAACTATTTATTATTATAAGATGAAGAAAGGACTATTTTTATGAATGATAAGTATATAGTAAGAGAACTTGCAAAAGAAATGGCAGATTTAGCAAATGAACCTCGTGTTTTAAAATTAAAAGAAGAATGGATAGCACACAATGACTTAGCTCCAAATACAAGACCAATGATTTTAGCTCAACCAGATGGAACTTGTTGGGACGAACTTGTACCAGCTACCGTATTAAAATGCCAAGACCCTAAATTTAAACAATATGAGCGATATTTAAGAAGAGCAATATATGGTATGACAGAAATAAGAGATGACACTCCTTATACTGCAACATTACCAGTTCAGTATGTTACAAATATTTCTTCGTATGGTTCATTTATTGTTGAAGCAGAAAAAACTAATGTAAAAGGTGGCAGTTATCACTACAAAAAATTAATAAATAATATAGAAGAAGATTTTGATAAACTTGAATTTAGAACCATTACACATGACAAGGAAGCAAGTGCTAAAAATAAAGAGCTTGCAGAGGAAATATTTGGTGACATTTTAAAAGTTGAGCATAGAGGCGAACAATGTTGGACGCTCGGCATTACTTGGGAAGTAATCAAATTAATCGGACTTGAAGACTTAATGATAAATATGTATGATGACCCTGAAGGGTTACATAAGCTTATGGCGTGGTTTACACAAGAACATCTTAATTTTATTAAACAAATAAAAGACCTTGGAATATTAAATCCTAATCATAGAGATATTGCTATTGCATCAGGCGGATATGGTTACACTAATCAACTTTTGCCTAGTGATTGGAAGCGAAATCAAGGGCTAGATTTTATGCAAAAATGGGGGTTTTCAGAAAGCCAAGAAACTGTTGGAATATCTCCAGATATGTTTGGAGAATTTATATTTCCATATCAATTGCCACTTTTAGAAAAGTTTGGTTTAAATTGTTATGGGTGTTGCGAACCATTAGAAGGCAGATGGAAATGGGTAAGTCAAATTCCACGATTAAGGCGCGTATCTGTATCCCCTTGGAGCGATATTTATAAAATGCGAGATTTGCTTGGTAAAAATTATATCTATAGTAGAAAGGTAAATCCTTCATATTTTTGTGTAGGTTATGATGAGGGAGCTTTAAAAAGAGAATTAAAAGATATATTAAGTATTGCTAATGATATACAATTAGAAATAATTTTAAAAGATATAAGAACTGTACAAAATGATTCAACACGATTTGGAAAATGGGTACAAATGGCAAGAGAGTTATATTAATTTAATAAAAAAAACGATATTTTGACAAAAAAACGATTATTATTATTTTGTATATTATAAAGTGCTTATATTTAATTAAAAAGACACAAGTTTTTGGTTATAATTTATATACTAGAAATGTTAATACATGCATAGAGTATAAAGTATAGAGTATATGGCGCAATATAAATCACATATCCCATTTCTGATACTATTTAGAGATGGGAGTTAACTTATTTGGTTAGATTAAAATATTATAGAAGAATTATACTATAAATCTTAGTAGATGTAATAGCTCTGAACAATATTAATGGAGGGTGTTAATTAAAAATAATAAATTTGAAAGATGATTATTGATAGTATTTATCAAAATACAAAAGAGCATAGTCTAATATATTGTTTCAACAGAAAAACTTATTATAAATAAATCATAGATAACAAAATGGTAATGACAGAGCTATTTATCTATATCAAAATGCAAATATTTAAACTTATTTCACTGAGTTATATTGTTACATATTTATATCAAAATTTATCAGAAGGAGATAGGGAAATGAAAAAATTTAAAAACACTAATTCAAAATTATCCATTCGACTTGCTAGAAGAATAGGATTAATGATTACATTTATATTAACTATATTAGTTGTAGTTGTATCAGTGCAAGTTTCAAGTTCAAGTTCAAAAGATATTCAAGCTCTGTTTAATAGAACAGCAGAATTAAATGCTACTAGTATACAATCAATTATAGATTCAACTTTTAGTATATTGCAAGATATAACAGCATATACTGACCGTAATTTTAAATATTTTGAACCAGCTAAACTAACAGCAGAGGAAGAAATACAATCAGATAATATTAGTCATGTGTATGGAACTCCTTTGTCTAAAGAAAATTATGATGCTGAAAAATATATATTAAATAGTGCTTGGTCTGCAATAGGAAACAATCCTAATATTAAGTCTTTTGGCATTTATTTTGAGCCATATGCTTTTGACTCCACACAAGAAGTTTTTAGTTTTGAAGTTGATGATGAAAATGTAAATAATTTTACTGCAAATGCCATATATGATTATAATTCATATGCTAATCAAGAATATTATAATGTAACAAAATCTACTGGAAAATCCCATGTTACAGCACCTACCATTGTTAATGGAGATTTAGTTATCAGTTTATCATATCCAATTATGTATAATAATAAGGTACAAGGCGTTGTTGTAATTGATGTTTTAGTATCGAGCTTTGACGCAATAAGATTAGACAGTAATAGTTATGAAACATTATTTAATGCTATAATAAATAGCGAATGGACTATTATGTATGATTCTCAAGATAGTGCAAATATAGGTGCCAATGTAGGCGATTTTATTTCTGACAAAGCATCTCAAGAATGGCAAGCCAAATCAAGTAAACATGAACCTTTTAGTATTGCTACAAAATGTTTAGAAGATAATGCAGCATATGTAAAAGGTTCTACACAGCAAAGATATTTATATCCAATTACTGCTGGAGATGAATTTTGGTGGGCTCATGTAGAAGTAGATGAACAAGAATTATTTCGCTCAACTACAGTACTTACGATTCTAATTATTGCTATTTCTATTATATCATTAATTTGTTTAATTAGTTTAATTATTGCATTGCTTAATAAGGCGTTAAAACCTTTAGAAAAATTGTTAAACTCAGCAACTCAAATGACAGAAGGTAACTTAAATGTTTCATTTAATATAGAATATAACGATGAAATAGGTCAACTTGGTGATACATTTATTAAAATGAGCAATATTTTATTAGATATAGTAAATGACATTCAAAATACTTTAGAATCAATGGCACAAGGCGATTTTACAGCTATTAAAAATATGAAAGATAATTATATTGGTTCATTTGCTCCAATAAAAATATCAATAATACAAATTACAGATAAATTAACTGAAACAATATCTGGTATTAATGAAGCTGCAAGTCAAGTAAATAATGGAGCAGAAGGTATTGCAATAGGGGCAAATGAACTTGCTCAAGGAACTGCAGAACAAAGCGTAATTATTCATAATTTTATGGATACAACAGAGGAGATAATAAGTCTAATTAATAGTACGATAATTAATGTAGAAGAAACATTTAAAATTTCTCATGAAGCTAAAACTAAAGCTGATATAGGAACACAAAATATGGAAAGTATGTTAGTATCTATGAAAGCAATCAATCAATCTAGTCATGTTATTTCAAATGTACTTAAAACTGTGGAAAGTATTTCAAGTCAAACTAATTTATTAGCACTTAATGCAGCTATTGAAGCAGCTCGAGCAGGTGAAGCGGGAAAAGGTTTTGCAGTTGTTGCAGCTGAAATTCGTGATCTTGCAAACCGTAGTAGTGAAACTGTTAAAGAAATTGATAATATTCTAAAAAATAGTATAAGTGATGTTAATAAAGGACAAGAAATGGCAGATAATACTTCAAATAGTTTACGTGAGATTATTTCTACAATTGAGCAAACCAACATACTTTCAACTGATTTATTAGAAAAAACTAATAAACAAAGAACTAGTATTGAAGATTTGTTAAATGGAGCAAAACGAATTTCAAACTTAGTTGAACAAACATCAAGTACCTCAGAGGAAAGTGCTTCAGTAAGTGAAGAGCTCGCAACACAAGCCGAACATTTAATAAGCATGTTAGAATACTTTAAAATGAAATAATTTTAGCTCTAAACTAGAGCTATATAATATTTAAGGCAATAAAATAGCTCTACTATTCTAATATTTAGAACAGTGGAGCTTATATATAAAATATATTTATATATGTATCAAAAAAATTATATTCTAGTTACTACTGCTTTTTTAGTTCTTCTGCACGTTTTTTTGAACATCTGATTGCAAAGACAAAGGAGCCAATATAAAGAACACTGATTATAATTAAACCAAGAATATTTTCTAAATGGAAGCTCTGAGTGAAAATATAAGTTATTGGACTACCACCTTGATCAAGTGCTGCTAACATATGCTCACCATTTGTACTACCAGTTGAAACAGCTAATTCTGTCATCCAAGGAATAGTTTGATTTGCAATCCATATTGTCATATACATAATTATTGAGCCCGAGAATAAAGTCCTAAATAGATTACCTTTATGAACTGCAACAGCTATAGCAATAAAAAATCCAATTGTTGCAAGATCTCCAAATGGCATTACCTTATTTCCAGGAACTAGCACTGCAATTAAAAGTGTAAGAGGCATAAATATTAATCCAGCTGTAACAACTTGTGGGTCACCTAATAAAATTGCTGGGTCAAGACCTATATAAAACTCTGAATTTTCAAATTTTTTGGTCATTATCTCTTTAGCTCGCTCTGATAGTGGGAATAATCCTTCCATAATACATTTTACTACTTTTGGCATAAGAACCATAACTGCTGACATTTTTACACCAAGTGGCAACGCCTCTTGAGCAGGATAACCCGCTAAAAATCCAACAACAGTTCCAAGTAGAGCACCAACTACAATAGGTTCTCCAAGTACGCCTACTTTTTCTTGTAACGTATCTGCGCTTATATCAATTTTTTTAAGTTTTGGACTTCTTTCAATTAATTCATCAACTGCACAAGCAATAGGAGCCATATATGCTGATGTACCATGAGGTACGGTTAAACCATCTAATTCAAAATAATCTGTCATTAGTGGAGCCCATAAATCTCCTAGTTTATATGCTATTACAGCATGAACTACAACACCTAATATACCTATCCAAAAATTCCCAGTAACTACATATGCAATTGCACCTGTGAATGTCATATGCCAAATATTCCAAATATCAATATTTACGGTTTTTGTTAATCTGAGCACTAACATAATGATATTTACTAAGATTGCAATTGGAATTGCCATAGTTGCTATTTCAGAGGCCCACGTTATAGGAGATGCTCCTGGCCATCCTATATCAATTACGCTAAGAGATAATCCAAATCTTTCTGACATTGCAGCAGCAGCAGGCCCTAATTGAGCATTCATTAAATCAACGATTAATCCAAGTCCAACAAATCCTACGCCTATCATTAATCCAGCTCGAATAGCTTTGCCAAGTTTAATTCCCATTATCAAACTTAAAAGTATGATGACAACGGGAAGCATTACGGATGCTCCCATATTTACAATATAATCAATTATAGATTCAAATACAGACCACATAATGACACCCCTTTCTAAAATTATTGTTTTAATATATCTAAAATTGCTTTTTCAGTTTTTTCAACGCCAATACCTGATATAAATGGCATACCTTTTACAAGTGGAATACCATAATCTCTTTTTACATTAGAAGTTGTTACAATTAGTTTTGCTCCAGTTAAATTGGATTCTATTTCGGAAATTCTAATTTGACAAATGTCAATATCTATTCCATTCTTTTTTCCAAGCTCTACTACTTTATGTGCTGCTACAGTTGAAGTTGCAACAGCTCCGCCACATGCTACAATTACTTTTACCTTCATAGTGATTGCTCCTTTTCTCTTATAATATCAATTATTGCTTGTTTGTTTTTAGCATTTAATAAATTTTCTAAAACTTGTTTATCCTGAATAATAGAGATAATTTGCTGTATCTTATCAATATGAGCATTAGGCTCATTAATAGCCAGCATAAATATTAGACTAACATCTACAGCCTCATCATCTGTACCCATATGTGTAAATGTTATTGGTTGTTTAAGCGTTGCAATAGAAATTTTAGCTTTATTAACATGACTTATATCTGTATGAGGAATTGCTACCCCAATACCATCTATGTCTAAAGCAGTGGGAAATTCAATTTCACGTGTTATTAGAGCTTCAACAAAAGATTTTTTACAATAGCCTTCTTTTATAAAATTACGTCCTACTTTTTCCATAATTTGTGCAATTGTGATAGCATTTACATTAATATGAATTAAGTTATTTTCTAAGTCTTCCCATATCACTCAAATACCTCCCTTCGTTTATAAATATAGCTTAACATACATATTTGGGAAATAAAAGTCAAAGTTTTTTCAATATTATGTGAAAAAAAATATACTTATTTTTAATATAATTTGAAATTATATTCATATTTTTGAAAAATATTTAAAATTTCAATTGAAGTAGTTGCTCTTTGTAGATCTTGTTTAAATTTAGGTTTAGCTAATAGAGTTACTAAATTAAAAAATGCTTTCAAATGACTAGTATTATCTATAGCACTTAAACAACATACAAATTTTATAGGATCTAATTCGTTTGCATTAAAGTTTACTTCTTGTTTAAGACGAATTAAACTCATTCCTAATTTAAGGCTACCTTTACCTAGTCCTTCATGAGGAAATGCAAATCCTTTAGATATAACAATATAAGGACCATTAAGTACAACATTTTCAATCATAGCATCAATGTAACGCTCTTCTATGTAGCATTTGTCTAATAATATTTTGGCAGATTTATATATTGCATCTTTCCAATCTACACATTCAACATCCAATTGAATATGAGCTATATCTAATATCTGATGCAACATCAATTCTTTTGAATGCTCTCTAAGTTCTTTTTTTATATCGAGCATGATTTCATTAGCTAGCTCTGGAGTTTTATTAGATATAATCTTATTAACTATAGATAAGATGTCAGGCAGGCTAATTTCTTTAATATTATTTTTTTGAATTAAAGAGCTATTATTTTTTAGCTGTTCAATTTTATCACGTATACGAATATAATCTTGCTTGGATAAAATTGTTGAAATAACTATAACATCCATATCACAATTTTCTATAACAATAGTGCTTATAATTAAATCAAAAGTACTTCTAGTTATACTGCTGATTTCGTATGAAGATATAATATCTACTATTTTAAAATTAAAATAAGTTTTTAACTTTTGAGCTAATAATTGTGATAAAGCAACTCCTCCATTACATATAATTATTACATTTAATTTAAGGTCAGTATTATTATATCGCTCAATTGCAACACATACATGTATAGTTATGTAGTTAATTTCCGTCTGAGTTAAAGATTGATTTCTAAATTCTTTGAAAATATGTATGGATTGTTTAACTGCTTCTAAAACATAACTATTTTCATAAACGACATCATCAATTAGCTCTATCACTGGATATTGAGGGTATTCTGATACAAATGTAAATTCTAAATGAGCAGATAAATCACTAAAAAATGTATAATCATTATCTAAATTCATATTTAGTGTTTTAGACAACGCTCTTATGAACTTACGAGTTATAAGTTGTATTTTAATAGAATCTTGATTAAATGCATGATTTTTTGTGTATCTGCAGGTTGATAATAAAATACTTAAATAATTGATTTCATTTGTATTAAAGTTGATATTGTTATATTGCATGATATGTTGGATAGCATCTTTTGCAAATTGATATTTTTCTTGAGCAACATCTAAATAACTCTCCAGATAATAACCATTTAAATTTCGTTGTAACATAATACACAAATATTTTACTATTTTTAAATATGAGCTATCTACTAAAAACTTTTGATGCATATGCTCTAGTTCAATTAATATATTTTCTACCATTTTTTTGATTTGAGCAGAGGGAAATAAATTGTGCCAAATCTTATGTTCAACAAAGGCACTAGCTTTAAATAAAAACCATCTTTTATCAATTTCATTACCATTAACCATTAATCCTTTATTAGGATAGCTAATAAGTACAAGATTAGAACTAATAAGCAGTTCTTTAATAGTATTTAAATCTTTTATAATACTAGAACGACTTACATAAATTTTGTCTGCTATATGTGCCAAAGTAATATATCCCTGAGCTGTTACAATTAAAACACTAGAAATTAATGCTCTTTCGTATTTTGATAGCTTGTATTCATAAAAATTATTATTAATATACTTTAATATTTCTTCAAAATCTTTTTGAACACATATAATTCCTCCTCTTTTAAGTTCAATAGTATTTAATTTAAATTTTAAAAGAAGCTCATTTAAGGAATTTATATCCATACGTATAGTACGAATAGTTACATTATATTTTATAGATAAGAATTCTAATGTAATTGTGTTACTATTTTTTATTAAGGTATATATTATTTCTGTTAATCGTTTATTCATAATTTCTCCTTTAAAAATATAAATTTATTCATAATAAAACAGATTCACTTTATAATAATTTTATCATAAAATAAATTCTATTCAAATATTTTAAGGTAAAAACACAAAAAAATTTTCGATTTTATAATTTTTTTTTAAATTATATTGACTTATTTTACAAAACGTTTTATTATTTATTACAAGATTTAAGTTTAATAATAAAAAGGAGCGAAATATATGAAAAAATTTTTATCAGTAGTTTTAAGTTCAACTATGTTGATAGCATTTGCAGGATGTACTTCATCAGAAACAAATACATCAACAGACACCAGTAATCTTGTAGGAGTATCTATGCCAACACAAGACTTGCAACGTTGGAATCAAGATGGCGAAAATATGAAAGCTCAACTTGAAAGTGCAGGTTATGATGTAGATTTACAATATGCCGCAAACGATATTGCAACACAAGTATCTCAAATTGAAAATATGATTTCAGGAGGAGTTAAAACTTTAGTGGTTGCTTCAATTGATGGTTCTGCACTTGGTACAGTTATGGAGCAAGCAAAGTCAAACGGTATAGAAGTAATAGCATATGATAGATTAATAATGGGAACAGATGCAATTAGCTATTATTCAACATTTGACAACTGGGATGTTGGAGTAAAACAAGGAGAATACATAGTAGATAAACTAAAACTTGATAGTACAGATGAAACTTATACAATTGAATTTATTACAGGAGACCCTGGTGACAATAACATAAATTTCTTTTTTGGTGGAGCTATGAGTATTTTGCAACCTTATTTAGATGAAGGTACTCTAGAGTGTTTATCAGGTCAAACTGAGCAAACAGAAGTGGCTACAGTAAATTGGGCAACAGATGTCGCTCAAGCTCGTTTTGAAAATATATTGGCATCTTATTATACAGATACAGATCTTGATATAGTATTAGCATCAAATGATTCAACTGCACAAGGTGTTACTAATGCTCTAGTATCTTCTTATGATGGAGCATATCCTCTTCTGACAGGTCAAGATTGTGATGTAGTTTCTGTACAAAATATAATTTCAGGTAAGCAAGAGATGTCTATATTTAAAGATACTCGTGATTTAGCTGCAAAAACTGTAGAAATGGTTGATGCTCTTATGAAAGGTAGTGAACCACCGATTAATGATAATAAAACATATGATAATGGTACAGGTATAATACCTTCTTATTTATGTGAGCCTGTTGTTGCAACACTTAATAATTATGAAGCTTTATTAATTGAGACAGGTTATTATACAGCTGAAGAAGTTCAACCATAAAAGTTTAGGAGGTGTTTTATTGACTGAATTTATATTAGAAATGAAAAATATTACAAAATCGTTTTCAGGAGTAAAAGCATTAGATAATGTAAATTTGCAGGTTAAAAAAGGACATATACATGCATTAGTGGGTGAAAATGGAGCAGGAAAATCAACGCTTATGAATGTGCTTAGCGGAGTATATTCATATGGTTCGTATACAGGTGATATACTATATGACGGAAAAATTTGTAAATTTTCTAAAATTCCAGATAGTGAGAGTAAAGGAATAGTAATTATCCATCAAGAACTAGCTCTTATTCAGGAGCTAACAATTGGGGAAAATATGTTTTTAGGTAATGAACGTGGTAAAAAATTTGCTATTGATTGGAACTTAACATATGCAGAAGCAGATAAGTATCTTAAAACGGTTGGTTTGTTAGATTCATCACGTACACGTATATGTGATATAGGAGTAGGTAAACAACAATTAGTGGAAATCGCTAAAGCTCTTGCTAAAAATGCAAAATTACTAATACTTGATGAGCCTACATCATCATTAAACGAGCAAGATTCTCAAGCATTACTTGATTTGCTACTAGAATTTAAAGCTCAAGGAATGACTTGTATTATAATAACTCATAAGCTCAATGAAGTTTCTTATGTTGCAGATGAAATTACAATAATTCGTGACGGAAAAAGTGTGGAAACTTTAACTAAAGGTGTAGATGAATGTACAGAAGACCGTATAATTAGCGCAATGGTTGGACGTGAATTATCTGACCGTTTTCCAAAAAGAACTGGGCACACTATATCTGATGAAATTGCAATGGAAGTTGCAAATTGGACTGTACATCATCCAATTTATACAGAGCGTAAAGTTGTAGATAATGTCTCATTTCATGTTAAAAAAGGTGAAGTTGTAGGATTTTCTGGACTTATGGGAGCAGGTAGAACAGAGCTTGCAATGAGTATTTTTGGAAAAAGTTATGGAACTGCAATTTCAGGTTCTTTAAAAATAAATGGTAAAGAAAAAGAATTGGGTAATATTCGTCAAGCTATTGATATGGGTCTTGCATATGTGACAGAAGACCGTAAAGGGAATGGATTGATACTTACAAATCCTATTAGAACTAATACAACTCTTGCAAATTTAGCTGGCATATCTAAAAATACAATAATTGCTGCCAATAAAGAATATGAAATTGCTACAAATTATGCAAAGAAAATGCATACTAAATGTACCAGTATAGAGCAATTAGTTGGAAATCTCTCAGGAGGTAATCAGCAAAAAGTTTTGCTTTCTAAATGGATGTTTTCAAATCCAAATGTATTAATTTTAGATGAGCCGACACGAGGTATTGATGTTGGAGCAAAATATGAAATTTATACTATTATAAATGAGCTCATTCAATCTGGCAAATCGGTTATTATGATTTCTTCTGAATTACCTGAAGTATTAGGCATGAGCGATAGAATTTATGTTATGAATGAAGGAAAAATTGTTGGTGAATTTGCACAGCAAGAAGCAACTCAAGAAGGTATTATGTCAGCTATATTAAAATCTGATAAAGGAGGATCTGAAGATGGAAAATAAAGCAAAAGTAATGACTTGGGTGCAAAAGTACACAATGATTTTAATCTTAGTTATGGTTATAATATTTTTTAACATTCAAACTAATGGCAAAATCTTATTGCCTCAAAACATTACAAATCTTATTTCACAAAATGCATATGTATTTGTATTAGCAGTTGGTATGCTACTATGTATTCTAACAGGAGGTAACATTGACCTATCTGTAGGTTCTGTTGTATGTTTTGTGGGCGCTGTTGGAGCGTTGATGATAACAAGTGATATGAATATTCTTTTAGTAATTGTATTTATGCTAGGAATAGGTCTTTTAATAGGGATTTGGCAAGGATATTGGGTTGCATTTGTGCGCGTACCACCTTTTATAGTAACCCTTGCTGGAATGCTCGTATTTAGAGGGCTTTCAAATGTTGTGCTTGAAGGTAAAGCAGTCTCAATTGCATCATATTCAACATTTGTTCAAATGTTTGGTGGTGGAGCAAACTGTTATATTCCAGATATTTTTGGATTTGAAGGAATTAATATCACTGCTATTATTATAGGAATAATAATTACCGCATGTTATATAGCATATGAAGCAAAAGTCATGTCAAAACAAAGAGCAACAGGACAAAATGTTTTTATGCAAAAAGTTATTTTAAAGGTTGTAGGTGCTACTGCAATTATTATGTTTTTTGCAATACAATTTAGTCAATATAAAGGTGTTCCAACTGCTCTAATTTGGGTTGCTTTAATTGTTGCCATTTATGGTTACATAACTTCAAAAACTACAATTGGCCGTCATTTTTACGCTGTAGGTGGCAACGAAAAAGCTACTAGATTATCTGGTATTAATACGAGCAAAGTATATTTTATTGCATACGCAAATATGGGGTTACTTTCTGCACTAGCAGGTATGCTAACTATTGCTAGAATGACATCTGCTCAACCAACTTATGGTACAAATTATGAGATGGATGCTATAAGTGCTTGTTTTATTGGCGGAGCATCAGCTTACGGTGGAGTCGGTACTGTTCCTGGCGTTATCATAGGAGCTCTTTTAATGGGTATAATTAATCTCGGAATGTCAATTAGTGGGGTTGATTCAAACTATCAAAAAGTTGTAAAAGGTCTAGTTCTTCTTGCAGCTGTCATTTTTGATATTGTTTCTAAACGCAAAAAAGCTTAATTTACTAACAGGCCACCATTTTCAGTGCCACTATTTTAAGAGATCGCTGAAAAAGTCTTTTGATATCAAGAAATCCCCACCGTATAGCCTCCCCCTAAACCAACCTGTGCCATTGGCACTTTTCCCCTCTACCCCCCCCTTTTTTTTTAAGGGGAGGTGCCTCGCAAGAGGCGGTTGGGTTTGGGAGGTAGCATTAGCTACCGGAAGGATGATTGGGGAACGCTTGAGAACTTCTAGTAAGCTAACAACTTTAGTTTTTCAGTGGGTTCCAGCACAGGAGGGTTTAAGGAAAGGCTTTTATTTTAAAGTATTGTAACTATAGGAGAATTTTAAATTTGAAAAATATGATTATAATAATGGGCAGTCCACACACTAATGGCAATGTTGCCCGTGCAGTAGATTCACTAATTGAAGGTGTAAATCAAAACAATGTAAAATACATAAAGTATGAACTTTGTAAAATGAATATTAAAAACTGTATTGGTTGTAGAAAATGTATAGATAATGGTGGTAGATGCGTTTTAAAAGATGATATGCATGAAGTTTTTGAACAAATTAAATCCGCAGATATAGTTGTCATCGCTTCGCCTATTTATATATGTCAAGTTAATGGTTTTACTAAGACCTTTCTTGATAGACTTTATCCATTAACTGATCGATGGCATAAACCACGTTTTGGTAAAAGAGATTTAATAATGCTTTATACCTATGGAGCACCAGTCCCATTTTTATTTAGAAGATATATGAGACAAACAGGAAAAGCTTTAAAAGCGATGGGACTAAAACTAAAAAAAACTATTATTTTACAAGGTTGCACTAGTATTGATAAAACAAAAAATAATGAAAAAAGACTAAAGAAACTTAGATATATTGGTAGTAAACTTTAGTTTGACGTACTATAACTATATGAGCTATACATTTGGTCTCATTAATTAATTTAAAAATAAAAAAAGGAGAAGCTACTTTATTTAAATAGTAGCGGGTTAATTAAATGAATTCATTTGAGAGAGTTATGAATCGCTTTGAAGGAAAAGATGTTGATAAAATACCGAATTTAAATATTATTATGGCATTTGGAGCTTATCATATAGGAGCAACGTATAAAGAATTTGTAACTGATTATAGAAAGCTTGTAGAAGCTAATATTTATTGTTGTGAAAAATTTGGAATAGATGCAGTAAGTTGTATCTCTGATCCTATGAGAGAAGCAAGTGGATTTGGTGCTACTTTAGTTTTACCAGAAGATGACGTTCCATATTGTAAAGAACCGTATATTAAAGACTATGCTCAATTAAAGGATTTAAAATCTGTAGATCCATTTAAAAGTGAGCGTATGTTAGATCGTATCAGAGCAGTAGAGCTTTACAAGCAAAAAGTTAATGGAAAATATCCCATTATTGGTTGGGTGGAAGGTGTAATTGCAGAAGCAACCGACCTTCGAGATATTAATGAAATTATGGTAGATTTATTAACTGAGCCAGAATATGTAGAAGAGATTTTTGAAATCATATATGAGCAACAATATAAATTTATGGAAGCTCAGGTAAAAGCTGGTGCAAATATTATCGGAGTGGGAAATGCAGCTGCATCGTTAATTGGTCCTGATCTTTATAAAAAGTATGTATTTAAGTATGAAAAGCGAATTATAGATGATATTCGTAGATTAGGAGCAAAATCAAAACTACACATTTGTGGAGACATCTCACAACTTTTAGATTTAATTATAGAAGTTAATCCAGATATGGTTGATATTGATTGGATGGTAGATTTTGAAGTAGCAGTAAATAAATTTAGAGGAACGCATATTTGTGCATGTGGCAATCTTGACCCTGTTAAAGTATTTTTGCAAGGAAATAAAGAATTAGTAACACGTGAAGTAAAAAATTGTATAGAAATTGCAGATGCAAAAACATTTATTGCAGGTGGATGTGAAATTCCAAAATTCACGCCTATAGAAAACATGATACTTATGAATGATTTATTATACAAAAAATAATATAAAATGCTCCTTTTTTTATTATTTAGAAAAAGGAGCTTATTATCATATTTAAATAAAATAATTTAAGGGGAAGTAATATATGTCTTATGAACTTGGAATGGCAGCTTTTAATTTAGAGATGCCAGATGTTATACCTAGAACAGAATATTCTGCTCATATGTATTGGGAGCTAATTGAAAAAGTGACAGGAGTAAAAGCAACTCCTCAAAGTACTAAAGAAGAACAAATGAAAGCAACTCAAGCTTTTGTAAAGGCGTGGGATTATTCATTTTTTGGAAATGCTTTTGTGCACATTGGTCATCTTAATAAATGTAGAACGAAAAAAGGGCATGCTACATTTGCTTCTGGTGGCGTGGATTTTAGTGCAGAGGTTTCTTGTCCATTTTCTGACCCTGAAGAGTGTCTGGATTTTGACCCTATTGCAGTATATGGTGAGGTGGATGAACGACAAGCTATTAAAGATTTAAATGCGAGCTATTATGAAAAGTGTGATTTATTCCCAAATTCAGTTAATACTCAAGGAACTTATATCACGTTGGTAACAGGTCTTATTGAAATTTTTGGTTGGGAAATGTTATTGCTTGCTCTTGCAATTGATGGTGACGGCTTTGGAGAAGTAGCAAATCGCTATACTGAATGGATTATGCCATATTTTAGAGCAATGGCACAATGTGATACACCAATACTTAGAATACATGATGATATTGTTTGGACTTCAGGAGCATTTGTAAATCCGAAATGGTACAGAAAATATGTATTTCCAAATTACAAAAAGATGTTTGCTCCTTTAAAAGAAGCTGGTAAAAAAGTTATATATTTATGCGACGGAAATTATACGGAATTTATAGATGATGTAGCAGATTGTGGTGTAGATGGTTTTGTAATGGAGCCAACCACAGATATGAAATATATTGCTGAGAAGTATGGAAAAACTCATTCTTTCATTGGAAATGCAGATACACGAGTATTATTAAATGGAACAAAAGATGAGATATATGCAGAAGTTAAAAGATGTATTGATATTGGTAAAAATTGTCCAGGATTTTTTATGGCAGTTGGAAACCATATTCCATCTAATACTCCAATAGAAAATGCTCTGTTTTATAATGAAGTTTTTAATGAACTTAAAAGAAGATAGTCTGAGCTCACCGACCACGTCATTAGGCGTGAACAGACTGTAGACGATTGTCTATAGTCTATTTTTTTTAAGAATATCATTAAAGGTGAATTTGCATGCATGAATTTGAAAAAACTGACTAATTGGAACCATATACAAGGCTTAAAAGGAAGGTATATTCTCTATAATTTATATTTTTTTGACAAATTTATGATAATACATACTAATAATAACCTAAATGTTAATACTTATACTGTTGTATAATTTAGCATCTAGGTTATTTGTCTACAAACTGTGCACCTCCAAATGGAAGTGCTACTTAATAAATTTATTTGTTTTATAGCTTATCAAGTCTTTAGCCATCTTACTTGTTTTCAAATCTTAATTGTTCAACTTGCTCAATAGAAAGTTTTGTTTTTAACGCAATTGTTTCGTTATCTAATATATCTAACAAAGATTTTGCTACTTCAACACGTCCTTGCTCAATGCCTTGTTCAATACCTCTTTGTTCAACCGCTGGGTCGTATAATGTTTTTGTCATCTTTATCACCTCACCTGTTAAATTTGTATCTTTTATAAATTTATGATTTAGATAATGGGTCAAATTTGTTATGGCTAATAACATTGTGTGCAAGTCAGTAAGCTTAATTAGTTTTCCTTCAATCAATTTTTTTATTTCTGAATTTAACTGTTTAATCGTATCCACTAATGCTTGACTTTCTTTTTTTATTTCAGCTGGTTTATTTTTAGTTTTGCTTGTACTTCTCACTATTGACTGTAAACCTTTTCGATATTTAAAAACTACTAATGGCAAAAAACAATACATTTTTTTGGTTATCAATTCATCAATTTCATATTCCCATAATCTTATAGTTGGTATAGAGTAAGTCATATTTTGTCCGTCTTGAGCTATTAATTTTATTTTTTGGTTTATTACTCCACTATTTTTCTCAATAAATACTACAGCCTGTCGTGGCATACGAATAACCATAACTCCATCTTTATCTAACTTAGCTTTTCTCTTACCCATAGATATTGCATATTCTACTAATCTAATTTGCATTTGAGCATCATTTAAAGTTTGTATCTCAAGATGATATTGGGTTTCATCTATTTCGATTAATAAATCTCCTTCAATCTCTTCAAAATCAAATTCTGGTCTTGCAAATTTACTTTTAATATGTTTAATTTTGATTTGTCCAATTTGATAATTTTGATTAAAGCATTCATTTATTGTTCCTAATATACATTCATCCGATAAATCTAATAGAGATTTTACAACTTCATCTAACTTAACACTTTCCTCATTTATAAATGTTTTTTCTATTTTATCATTTGACATTTTTCTTTATCCGCTCCAATCCCATACTCTCTACTACTTTAATAGATTATATCATAGGAATTGAAAAAATGGAATATTTTTTTAACTATTAAAAGGACAAACGCATGAGTATACAAAAAGACCAAATGCCCATTTGATATACTCACAATTTAGAGCAAATAAATACTAATTCAAAAAATTTTATGCTTCACTGTTATTTAATATACATTTTGTTAGATCGCCATTATAAAATTTTGGTAAAAAATACATACATGCGTTTGTCCTGCTCCCTGTCTAAAGTATCTTGCCTTTCTAAATTTTCATACTAGTATGGTCTATACTTTGGAATTAAAAATTTTACTCAATAGGCAGTCCATTCATTTTCAAGAAACTAAGTTTATCCATATATCCTCGTTGAAATTTGATTTTTCCGTCTATGATATAGAAAAAACCAGACCCTCTAAATCCTTTAGGGTCTTTCCATTCCATTATTGCCCACTCGCCATTTTCAAAAATATTTTCGGGAATACAAATCATTTCTGACAAAGCAAATTCACGTAAAAACATCTCGTAAATAGCTTGCTTGCCCACTACTGGCTCGGTTACTACTTGATGATTTATTGCATCTTAGTGATACATTTCAGAAAGTGACTTTGCATCTGCTTTATTAAAAGTGTCTATCCATAACTTTAGTGTTTCTGTTGGTGTCATAATTTCCTCCTAAATTATTTTCTAAGTATTTTTTTGATTGCTTTGCCTTTAGCAAGTTCATCTACAAGTTTGTCAAGCAAACGGATTTCTTTCATCATAGGATCTTCGATTTCGACAAGTTTAACACCACAAATAGAGCCTTTAATTAAACCTCTGTTAGGATTTAAACTCGGTGCAGACTTAAAGAAAGCTGTCATATCAATATCATCACTAATATTTAAAACTTCTTCATTTGTAATCCTGTAAGCCAACAAATAACCTCGTTCAATTCATCTGCATTTCTGCCTTTTCTTTCGACCTTTGCAAGATATAACTTGTACATTTCACTAAACTTAAAAGTATAAATACTATGTCCATTCATTATATTTTCTCCATTCATTATATAAATAATCTATATCTCAGTATATCATATGTTGAGTTACATTTAAATACTACTCTATATCAACCAATTTTGTCGTCATTATCTTATAAAGCTCAGCTTCTGGAGGAAACTTATCTACAAAAGGCAAAATAACATTACGAGGTTGGTTCAATTTGCTTCTGATGGCATGGATTTTGACTATATTGCAGTATATGGCGAGGTGGATGGTTTTGTAATGGAGCCAACCACAGATATGAAATATATTGCTGAGAAGTATGGAAAAACTCATTCTTTTATTGGAAATGCAGATACACGAGTATTATTAAATGGAACAAAAGATGAGATATATGCAGAAGTTAAAAGATGTATTGATATTGGTAAAAATTGCCCAGGATTTTTTATGGCAGATGGAAACCATATCCTATCTAATACTCCAATAGAAAATGCTCTGTTTTATAATGAAGTTTTTAATGAGCTTAAAAGAAGATAGTCTGAGCTCACCAACCACGCCATTAGGCGTG
>LJHE01000051.1 GCA_001983555.1 Candidatus Epulonipiscioides gigas | reverse complement strand
ATATCAAAAAAATTTGATGTATTTGTTATAAATAAAACCATCTATTTATATATTTTTAGATGGAGATATATTTTTGTATTTTTTATCCATAGTTTTTTAGCAATTACTAATTTTTTTCTCTTGTGTATCCACTATTGCCATGTTCTGTAAAATTGAAATTGCTGTATTGATACCTGATTGGCTTATTTTATAATATGTCCACTTTCCTATGTACCAACTTTCAACAAGTCCACTTTCACATAAAATTTTCATGTGATATGAAAGTTTTGATTGAGCAATATTAAGACTTTCTGCAATTTCACAAGCACATTTATCACCTGTCTTTAGTAATTCAATTATAGCAACTCTATTTTCATCACAAAGTGATTTAAATATTTTAGCAACATAAAATGTTTCCATTTAAATCGCTCCTTTTCACCAGTGTCATATCAAATATATTTGTTATGATATAATCATATGCACATAAAAGCAATTTGTCAATACCCTAAAACAAATTTTTTTGATATATTACCATTAATTTCTAAATTAGCCATTTAATCTTAAGCTCTTCAATGGTTAAACCTGTTTTTATCTATCAAGCAAGTACCCCTTCTCTTATGTATAAATATAATAATTTCTTGGCATACTAACAAAAATTTTTATGTGGTAGGTGAATGAATGGAATTATCAACTAGTATAGAAGAAAATCTCAAAGCTCTTAAAAGTATATTACCTTTAGGAAAAAGTTTTGATATTGTACTTAAGCAAATTCATATTTTCGAGAAAACTTTCTATCTATTTTTTATAGATGGATTTATAAAAGATACAAATCTCGAATTTGTACGACGTGACATAATGGCAATTGGTGAAAAAAAAGTAAACTCATTAAGCGATGCAAAACAGTTAATTGAAATGGCAGTTAGCTCATTAGAAGTTGAAACTCAAACAAATATTGATAAAATAGTAACAGCCATTTTATCAGGTCAAACCGCTATATTATTTTCTGGTTCATCAACCGCTGCTATATTAGATCTTAGAAAATATCCCTCAAGAGGAATTGAAGAACCAGACAAAGAGAGAACTTTACGTGGAGCAAAAGATGGTTTTGTTGAAACCATAGTTTCTAATACTATTCTTATTAGACGCCGTATTCGTGACCCACATCTCACTTTTGAAATGTTTAGTATAGGACAAATTTCTAAAACAGATGTAGTGATAGGATATTTATCTAATAAAGTAGATAAAAAAGTGCTTAAACTAATTACAGAGAAAATTAAAAATCTTAAAATAGATGCTTTAACTAATACAGATGAAAGCTTAATAGAAGCTCTTTCAAAACGTCACTACTTTAATCCCTTACCACGAGCAAAATATACTGAACGTCCAGATGTAGCAGCCACTGAGCTCATGCAAGGTAAAATTATAATTATAATTGATAATACTCCATCTAGTATGATTTTGCCTGTAGGATTTTTGGATTTTACTCAAGATATTGATGAATATTATTTACCAGTTTTAACGGGAAACTATTTAAGACTCGTAAGAACTTTAGTTCTTTTAATGAATTTATTTTTAACACCTCTTTATGTGCTTATGATAGATAATTCAAATTGGATTCCAGAATGGTTAAATTTTATCAGACCAGAAGACCCTCTAAATGTTCCATTATTTATTCAGTTTTTATTTTTAGAAATTGCAATAGATGCTCTTAAAATTGCATCATTAAATACACCAAATTCACTTGGAACATCTCTTTCTGTTATTGGTGGATTAATCCTTGGAGAATATGCAGTCAAAACAGGTTGGCTTATTCCACATACAATTTTATATATGGCCATTGTAGCTCTATCTAGTTTTACCCAACCTAGTATTGAATTTGGCTATAGCATAAAATTTTCAAGAATTATTCTATTAGTTTTAACAGGAATATTTGGAATATGGGGTTTTATTATTGGTATAATAATCAATATAACCGTACTTGCAACTACTAAAACTATAATTGGTGGAAGCTATTTATATCCTCTCATACCTTTTAACGGTAAAGAACTATCATCTCTCTTATTTAGAAAACCATTAATAGACAAACAATCGACTGAAAATAAGCCTTGATTACTTGACAAATTAATTTAAAAAAGTTAATATATATTTTATAAAATTAAAGGAGGGTTTAAACTTGGAATATACGTTAAAAAATGGTAATTGTACTGCAATTGTAAAATCACTTGGTGGAGAATTAACTTCATTTAAAGATGAAACTGGCAAAGAATATCTTTGGCAATCTGATCCAACTTTTTGGGGTGGCTGTGCACCTTTATTATTTCCTATTGTAGGAGCTTTAATAGATGATACCATCCAATTTAAAGGTCAAGCATATAATATGCCTAAACACGGATTAGTTAGAAAAGTGGAATATAATTTAATTGAAAAAACTGACACAAAAATTGTACTAGAAACAAAATATACTCCAAACACTTTACAACACTATCCTTATAAATATAAACTTACAGTCACACAAACTCTTAATTCAGATGGATTTACTACAGAATATTGTGTTGAAAATATTGACACTGTCAATATGATTTTTTGTATAGGTGCTCATCCAGGATTTAATTGCCCATTAGATGGTGGAGATTTTTCAGATTATACTTTAATATTTGAAAAAGAAGAAGACCCTGAAATATACAATACTGATGATAAGAGCATATTAACTTTTGAAAAGCCTATAAAAGTTATACATGGTAAAAAAATTCCTTTAACACATAGTTTATTTGATAATGATGCTATGATTTTAAGAAAACTTAAATCTAAAGAAATTAAACTTATTAAAGATGGAACTGGCAAAGGTCTTTCACTTTCTTTTGAAGGTTTCCATGCTCTTGGAATTTGGACTCCTCCACATGTTAAAGCTCCATTTGTATGTATCGAACCTTGGTGTGGACTACCTGCAATATATGGTGAATCTGGTGAATTTAATGATAAACCATTTGCTATAACATTAGAACCAAATGAAACTTATACAACATCATATACTATGAAAATAATTGACTAAAAAGTTAAAACTAGGAACTTTGTAGTTCCTAGTACATATTTTCTACTGACTAACTAATATTTTTTCAACTTCAGGAACTTCAATATCATTTCTATCAATAATTATTTTTTCGATGATAATATTATTAACAGGTTTATTATTTTTTCCTGTTTCAACCATTTCAATTTTATCAACTACATCCAATCCAGAAATTACCTCTCCAAAAGCAGCATATTCACCATCTAAATGTGGAGCATCATCAAACATAATAAAAAATTGGCTTCCAGCAGAATCTGGATTCATTGCTCTTGCCATAGATAAAATTCCCTTTTTATGCTTTAAGTTATTTTTAAAATCATTGCTTGCAAATTCTCCTTTTATACTATATCCTGGTCCGCCTGTTCCATCTCCATTTGGATCTCCGCCTTGTAACATAAATCCTTCTATTATACGATGTAAAGTGAGACCATCATAAAATCCAGCTTCAGCAAGGTCTATAAAATTGCTTACAGTATTTGGAGCTACATCATAATATAAATTCGCTACTACATCTCCATAATCTTTAATAGTTATTGTAGCAACAGGATATACTTTTGATTCTTCAACGGGTATTATTTCTTCGGTTACAACTTCCTTTTTAACCGGAACAACTTCTACTACTTCCTCCTCTGATGCAAAACAACCAACAAATAAAACATTAAACAATACAAACAATAAAACAACTAATTTTTTCATCTTGACAACCCTTTCTTTACATAAAAATGATTTTTTTATAATTTTACATTAAAATAATTTAAATGTCCATATAAAAATATATAGTTTTTATGTTTTTATAATTGTAAAAATAATAGAAATATAATTGACAACTTTAATTAATAATTCTTAAAATAATTGTATTGTTTAATTATATTGCGTATGTTTTGCCAATATTTTTTCAAAATCTAAACAATATAATATATAATGAAGTTTAATTTGATTTATTAAGAAAGGAATAAGAATATTATGAAAAAATTATTAGTATTAATAGGCATTACAGTTTTAACCACTACTGGAGCGTTAACATTTGCCGCTGAACCTACAACAGATTCTATACAGAATAAACCTAAAAACACAACTAATTGTGAGCAACATTGTAATATGAAAAACTCTTCCACATTTAAACCTAAAAAATCTATGATGAATAGTAACAGCGATCATTTGCAAATGCAAGATAAAAAACTATCTATGAATGATGAGAGCAAAAAGATGCTCAATAAAAAAAATAAACCTCAGTTTGATAAAAAACCTAGTCCATCAGGTAATAATAAAGAAATGCCTGATAAAAAATCACCTAGAATTAATAACAATGAAAAAGCAGTTGAAAAACAAAATAATATGGATGATAATGATTTGAGAAGAGATATTCCTAACAATGAAAAAAAACCTCTTGGTAAAAAGGGATTTATTAATGGTAAAGATAGCTCCATATCTGATAAAGATTCAAAATCAAAAAATAATATTCAAAATGAAAGATTAACTCTTGAAAAAGCAAAAGAGCAGATATTAAATATTATAGAAGAATGAAAACTAAAGGGGCAGACGATGCCCCTTTTATTTATAAAATGAAAATTCCTACTAAAGCTCCAAGAATAATATAAACCACAGCATGTTTTTTAAACTTTTCAATTAAGTAGAAAAACACTACACCAAGTAAAACTTTAAATAAAGTAGCATATATTGGTTCAATAGGATTTCCTAAAAAAACTCCTTTAAGTCCAAAGGCAATAATAGCAACTGAAATACCAGCTGCTCCAATAATGCCAGCTGCAACAGGACGAATTCCATAAAATGCTGCTTGAACATATGCATTTGTTTTAAATTTATGAAAAATCTGTGCAACAATTACGATTATAATTATAGACGGTGTAATTAAACCAAGAACTGCTAATATACCACCAAATATTCCCGCAGTTTGATAACCCATAAATGTTGCCGCATTTACACCTACAGCACCAGGAGTTGACTCTGCAATAGCAATAATATTAATAAGGTCTTCATGCGTAATCCAATGATATTTATCAATTAGTTCTTCTAAGAAAGGAATAGTTGCAAGTCCTCCGCCAACGGCAAATGCTCCTATCTTAAAAAATTCAAAATATAAAAGTAATATAAGATTCATTATTTCTTAGCCTCCTCTTTTTTTCTACCAAAGATAAGGCCACAAATAGCTCCTGCAACTATAATTATTACTGGTGATGGTGACCAAATTGTCATAATAAGTATACTAACCAAAAATAAAATTTTGGTTGTCAAATCTATTAAAGATTTTTTTGAAAGTGCAACAACTCCACTTGCAATAAGTGCAACAACAACTATTCTAATTCCAAGAAATGCTTTTTCTACAAGAGCAATATCCATAAAACTATCAAATACAGTAGCTATTAATGTAATTATTAAGATTGATGGAGCTACAACTCCAAGAGTTGCAGCAATTGCTCCAAGTATTTTAACCTTTTTATAGCCTATAAAAGTAGCTGTATTTACTGCTATTATACCCGGTGTAGTTTGGCTTATTGCATAGTAATCTAGTACTTCTCCTTCTTCTATCCAACCTCTTTTGTTAATTAATTCTGCTTGAATTATAGGCAGCATGGCGTATCCCCCACCAAATGTCAGCGCACCAATTTTAAAAAATGCAAAAAAAAGATCTAATAAATTTTTCATAAATTTTCCTTTCACTATAAATTATTTTCGATTGACACTATAATTTCTATATTTTGTTTATTCTCTAAACCTATTTTGTATATATGGTATGGTAAGTCAAACATATTTTGTCCATCTTCTTCATTAGAAATATACACAATTGCTTTTTTATCGAATGATGTATTAATAGCAGGTTTATTTTCTATAATATTTAAAAATTGTTCATATACTGAAAGCTCACAGATGTGATTTGTATATATGTCACCAACACTTACTCCTGGTGTGAGCGCTAAAAATATTAATTTTTTATCATTATTAATACCAAATTTGATGGTAAATATCCCTGGACTTTTTAGTTCTTTTGCAATTTTTTTAGCTATTTTTTCTATCTTATTATTAAGTGTCTTTGTTATATTTGCAGGAATATTTATGAGAGTTTTTCCAGTATTATCTTCTTCTTTTTCCTCACAAATTGGATAAGAAATAATATTTTTTTTCTTATCTACCACCGTAGTTATACTAAGAATTTGTTCATATTGTTCTATTTTTTCTAAAATAATAAGAGCATTTTTTTGTCTAAGAGGTCGTTTTAATTCTAATAAACCTTTTTTATCTTCTATTTCAAAAATGTCTATATCTGTATCATTTGTATTCTTATTTTTTATATACATGTAGCATTTTAATGGAAAATTTATTTCAGAATTGTCTAAACCGGATACAGTAGTAATTACTAAAGTTTTAGGTACATCTATTTTTAAACTATCAGCAAGTATAAGTTGATTTTTTCGACTTATTAAATAAAGATAAGCGTCAAGATTTGGATAAATTATTGTATTTTCACTTACTTTATGTTTAATATTTGTTATTAAATTTGTCATACAAACTAGTACGTCACACCTTAAAGCTAAACGCTCTAAATTTTGTTTATTAAATTCACCAACTAAACTATAAGTCGCATAATCACTTGATATATTAAAATTTTCCTCATCTAGTAGAATTGTTTCTATTCCTCGTTTTTTTGCTTCTTTACATAACATTAAACTTGTCAAATTTGAGCCAATTATTCCTATTGTGTTAACTTTTTTAGTAGTCTTCATAAAATGCCTCTCTTTAATTGTAAAATTTTATCAAAAATTACAAATATTTTAAAAATTTTTCTAACTTTTAATCAATATATTTCATAATAGTATCACATTGAGTATTTATATGTCGCAAAGCAAGCTGAGCAGCTTTTTCGGAGTCTTTTTTTTTAATTGCTTCTAATATATTTCTATGTTCTAGTGAAACTTTTTCAGTTTCACCTTCATATTTTAAATATGCAATTCGATATCTTAAAACCTGTTCTCTAATATTTTGAGACATTTGAATTAATCGCTCATTTTTAGTAGCATTAAATATTATTTCATGAAATTCGACATCTTTTTTTATCATTTTAGTCAAATTTTTATCAGCTTCTGCAAATTCATATTCTGTGATTGCACATTGAAGTTTTAAAAAATCTTGTTCATCTATTCTTTGTGCCGCAAGACTTGCCGCAAGAGCTTCAAGAGCTGCTCGTACTTCTAAAACATCTTCAATATCCTTTTTTGTAAAAGGAGCAACTTGTGCTCCTTTTCTTGGAACTATAACAATTAAACCTTCTTGTTCTAATTTTCTTATGGCCTCTCGTATAGGTGTTCTGCTTACTCCTAGTTTTTCCCCTAATTGTGTTTCCATTAGTCTTTGCCCAGGTGAAAGTTCTCCCCAAATGATTTTATTTCTAATTGTTTGGAAAACAATATCTCTAAGAGGTTGATATTCTAGTTTATCATCTTGCATAATTATTTTCCTTTCCTATTATTTGGCAAATAAGTAGTCGTAGCAAAAACTTCTTTTAAACTAAATTTCTTTTTAATTTTTTCACCTGCTAATATACACTCTTGTTTATCCTCGAATACACCAAAAACGGTAGGACCGCTACCACTCATTAAAGAATTAATTGCTCCAAGGTCCAACATTTCCTTTTTTATCTCTAAAATTTGTGGATGTCTTACGGTTGTTATTGTTTCTAATACATTATGCATATTGTTGTATATTAAATTTGTATCTTTAGTTTTTATCCCTAATATTATCTTAGAAGTATTTGGATGCACTATTATATTTCCTATAACTATTTCTTTAAAAATAGATTTTGTTGATACACTTACATTAGGTTTTGCAAGTAAAATATTTGTTGGTGTTACAGATGGTAATATAGTCAATTTTTCACCAATTCCTTCTGCTAAAGCAGTACCTCGCAATATGCAAAAGGGAACGTCTGCGCCTATTTTAATTCCAATTGACATAAGATCTTTTTTTGTTAAATTGGTCTTACAGAGCTTATTTAAACCAACTAAAACTGTGGCTGCATCTGTACTACCACCCGCAAGGCCTGCTGATATTGGAATTCTCTTTAAGATATCAATATATACCCCACCACTTATATTAGTTTCTTTTAAAAAAAGTTCTGCTGCTTTATAGGCAATATTTTTATGATTAGTTGGAAGCCACGCCTTATTGGTCGAAATTTTTATGGTAGGATCAATAGTTCTTTTAATAATAATCGTATCATGTAAATTTATGCTCTGCATAATCATTAAAAGCTCATGATAGCCATTATCTAATTTACTTAAAACATCAAGTGATAGATTTATTTTAGCAAGAGCTTTTAGTCTTATCGTATCCATTAGGGCTCCTTTTCATATATTATTTATATATAATTATACCCCCTTTAATTCAATAATGTCAACAGTAATGTTTTTTGAGATTGTAAAATATGATGCTCTATTAAGTTCTTTATTAAAATTTTAATTAAAGCACTGACATTTTCTAAAAATTGTTGTATAATTATTTATATAAGAGCTACCTATTTTTATTTTTCAAACTTATTAAAGATAGAATCTCTTTTTATTTTTACAAATTAAAAAAAATAATTTGACATTTAATGTAAAATGTACTACAATTTAAAAAAATATACAGGAGGTAATACGTATGTGCCTTGAATCTAAAATTAATAAAAATACCCTATTTATAAAATTGGAAGGTGAAATTGATCACCATACATCCACTAATATGAGAAATAAAATTGATAAATTATATGACTCTGCACGTATAAGTAATATAGTATTTGATTTTGAAAGAGTAACTTTTATGGATAGTTCGGGTGTTGGGCTTTTGATGGGACGTTTTAGAAATGCTACAATTGGTGGTGGAAAAGTTGCTTTAGTTAGAGTTCCTAAAGAAATTGATAAAATTTTAAATATTTCAGGAATATATCGGCTAATGAGTAAATTTGAAGACGAAACAAAGGCTCTTACTTATCTTCAAAATTAGAAAGGATGATAAATATGGCTATAAATTACATGGATATTAAATTTAAAAGTCTTAGTATTAATACGGCTTTTGCAAGAGCATCAATTGGAGCTTTTTTATCATTTATTGACCCCACTGTAGAAGAACTTTATGATATAAAAATGGCTGTATCAGAAGCGGTTAGCAATGCTATAATGCACGGATATAATGAAAGTACAAATGAAACTATATTTTTAAGATGTTCATATAAAGAAGAGAATACTTGTTATAAAGTTGAAATAGAAGTTAAAGATTTTGGTAGTGGTATAACTGATATTAATAAAGCTCGTCAATCACTTTTTACCACTTCCACAGACGAAGAAAGAGCGGGCCTTGGTTTTACTGTAATGGAGTCAGTTATGGAGAGGGTTGATGTTTCATCAGAAAAAGGTCTTGGTACAACAATAACTCTACATACGACAGTTAAAAAGTAGAGATGTTAATGTACAAAAGAACGGAGGCTGAAAATGGATACTCAAACAATTAATGAAACCTTAGAAAGAACTCGGACTCTTATACTAAGAGCACAACAAGGTGAACTTGAGGCTAAAGAACTATTGGTAGAACAAAATTTAGGACTTGTTTGGAGTCTGGTAAAGCGTTTTTCTAATCGTGGTTATGATTTAGATGACTTGTTTCAAGTTGGAAGCATTGGACTTTTAAAGAGTATTGAGAAGTTTGACTTAAAGTATCAAGTTGCCTTTTCTACCTATGCCGTTCCTATGATTGTGGGAGAAATCAAACGTTTTCTGCGAGATGACGGTATAATAAAAGTAAGCAGAAGTCTTAAAGATTTGGCATCAAAAGCCCGAAGTGCCAAAGAAGAATTTCAAAGAAAAGTAAACCGTGAACCTACCTTAAAAGAAATTTCAGATATTTTAAATATTCCAGCTGAAGAAATTGCTGCATCTCTTGAAGCAAATTCAGAAGTCGAATCTTTAAATGCTGTAATTAATCCTAGTAGTAATACTTCTATTACTCTTGCTGAAAAAATTGACCAATCCCCTGATGAGCAAAAAAATATTTTTGAAAATATTTTTTTAAAAGAAATAATTAGTACGCTCTCGGTAATTGAAAGACAAATTATAAACTATAGATATTTTGAAGATTTAACACAATTAGAAATAGCAAATAGACTTGGTGTTTCACAAGTTCAAATATCAAGAATTGAAAAACGTGTTCTTGAAAAATTACGTCAATCTATTGAACCTAGTTAATATTTTATTCCTACCATAATAAGACCCGACGCAGGTGCAGTTTTGCCTGCGTTTTTTCGTTCTTTTTTTTCAATAATTTCTTCAACTGACATGCCTCTATTAAGGCCTGCATCTATGAGCGTTCCTACTATTATTCTAACCATATTATATAAAAATCCATCTCCACATATATCAATTTTTATAATATCGTCTTCTCCTTTTTCTATTTTTATATCAAAAATTGTTCTAATAGTACTTGTACCTTTTTGTAGTACATTAGATTTAGATGCACAAAAGGCCTTAAAATCATGTGTTCCAATCAGCTTGTTCGAGGCCTCTTTCATTAATAAAATATTTAAATTATGAGGAAAATAATATACAAACTCAGCAACAAATGGACACGACACTTTTGAATTTAATATTTGATATCTATACATTTTAAATTTACTTGAAAAAGTTGGATGAAAATCTATCGGAGCATCTTCTATTTCTTTTATTACAATATCTTTTGGAAGTTTATTATTTAATGCTTGTAAAAGACCATAATTATTAATTTTTGTATCAATATTTATAAGACATACTTGACCCATTGCATGAACACCTGCATCCGTTCTACCTGCTCCAATAACTTTTACATTTTGACGAGTAATTTTTAAAATTGCCATTTCCAGCTCTGCTGATATTGTTTTTATATTTGTTCCAATCTCTTTATCTCCTTTTTGTCTTGCAAAGCCATTATAGTTTGTTCCCTTATATGCAATTAATAATTTTTTATTCATTATTATTTCCTTTCCATTCAATAAAAAAATGGGCACGCTAAACCATGCCCGTACAAATTATTTTTTGTTATAAAAACCAGCATACTATACTAAAACATATTATAAGCAAAATTGCAACTAAATCTATATTATGATATTTTAATGGATTTAATTTTGTTCTACCAACACCACCATGATAACATCTTGCTTCCATAGCCATCGCAAGTTCATCTGCTCTTGTAAATGCAGAAATAAAAAGCGGTACAAGTATTGGAATATACGCTTGTGCTCGTTTTATTATATTACCCTTATTAAATTCTGCTCCTCGTGCAGTTTGAGCTTTCATAATTTTATCTGTTTCTTCTAATAAAATAGGAATAAATCTAAGTGCAATGCTCATCATCATTGCAATTTCATGAGCTGGCACACCTATTTTTCTAAAAGGACTAAGTAAGCTTTCAATACCATCAGTTAATCTAATTGGGGATGTAGTCAGTGTAAGAATAGATGAGCCTAACAACAAAAGTATTAATCGAAGCCCCATTTTGATAGCAATAATTATTCCCTCTTTATATATTTTAATTATACCAAATTGAAAAAGAATAGTTTCTCCTTTAACAAAAAATGTATTTAAAATAATAGAAAACAATAAAAAAAATGCAATACCTTTAAGTCCTTTAAATAAAAATTTAATTGGTACATTACTTATTTTTATGCCAAAAAATAATGTGCATAAAATAAATGCATATCCATAAAAAGTTTCTACAAAAAAAACAGATGTAATATATATAAATACCATTATAATTTTAGTTCTAGGATCAAGTGAATGAATTATGGAACTAACAGGATAAAATTGTCCTATTGTTATATCACGAATCATATTATACACCTCTATTTTCAATTATTTGATTTAATTATACAACTGAAATTAAATATTGTATACAAAAAAAATTAAAAATTTTTTGCATAACTTGTCCTTTCTTTGCATATATATAATATGATATAAGAATAATAAGGAGGATTATAAAACATGAAAAAGTTTTGTGATAAAATTAATAATTGGTTTAAAAATTTAAAAAATAAGTTAAAACATTCAGCTAAAGAAACAGCTCTTTCTACAAACTCACAATCAGCTGAATAAATTACTACATAAAAGATTTAATTTTAAAGAATATTAAATTTTAAACTTTTACACTTTCGTGTAAGAGTTTTTTATGATTTTGCTGAAACTCCCACTCCTAAAGGAAGCCACTGAAAAAGTCTTTTGATATCAAGAAATTCTCACCCTAAACCAACCTGCACCTTTGGTGATTTCTTCTATTAAAATGAGGCAACGCAAGCTAACGGAAGGGTTCAGAGGAGGTGGTGTTAGCTACCGGAAGGACGATTGGGAAACGATGTAGGACTACTTAACTTTAGTTTTTCAGTGCCCTTCCCTAAAGGAGTGGGGTTCTTAAGTACTAACTAATTTTCTTATATGACTCTAAAGTCAATATACACTAATATAGTTTCCCTAAGACTTTCACTATCAAT
>LJHE01000050.1 GCA_001983555.1 Candidatus Epulonipiscioides gigas | reverse complement strand
ATCTCGTGTAAACTCATTCATAGCACCCCCTTTCGCCTTGGATTAATCCATAGACCCAGGAGGGAACATATAACCCCCGCATCTCACCTGTATGCGGAACACTAATTAATTGTAACATAATTATTACATAAAAGATATTGGAAATTGAAGTAAAAAAATAGACTATAGACAAATATCTATAGCCTTTGCAGAGCTTATCTTAATATAAACGTGCAAAAATCATGGAAATATATTTCCAAGTATAAATTACCTATAAAATAATGCAAAAATAAAGAACATTTATACTTTCTTTGTGAAAAATAAACTAATTCCAAATGAGTAATATAAATGTTCAATAAATTAATAGTAAACGATCTTTTTAAAAAAATGCTTTATAAGAACTTATATAGAATTATCAACAGAACAAATTTTAATTTATAAAAATATTAAAATATACTGTTGTATATTTTTTGATATCTGGTATAATTATTTTGCATGTAGGGAAAGCTACTGTATATATATACTTTTTATCAAACTATAGTTAGGAGGAGATAATTTATGAAGAAATTAGGAATAAAATGGGCAGCAGCTCTTGCAGTTTGTATGAGCATAAATACATTTATGGCAACTTTAGTTATCGCTCAAGACAATAATATAAAGATTATAATTGACAATAGTAATATTGAAAAAGAAGACGAAATACCAACAGAGCAATTAAATACATTTACGATAAATTATTATCGACAAAAACAAGATTTTGATGATTGGAACTTTTGGATATGGCCAGATGGAAAAGATGGCTCTGGTGTAATGGCAACTAGTAAAAAGACAGTCACATTATCAGATGGAAAAGATTATACTTTTATACAAACTACTTATGAAGTACCAGATAACAAAATAGGCGTTATTCCAAGAAAAGGTGATTGGGTAGGGCAAGATGGAGGCAATAGATATATTGAAATTCCATTTGGAAAAAATAATACGGAAGTTTGGTTAATAGAGGGACAGACAGATACAGTGTATACAGATATAAACGAAATTAACTTTGAAGCTAGAATCAAACAAGGTTATGTAGATGCAAATAATATGGCTGTAGTAACTTTCTCCGAAGATACTGAGCTTATAAATCCGTATATATTAAAAGATGATGGTACTAAAATATATGTTGATACTACAAAAATAGATGATAAAACATATAATTTCGTATTACCAGCTGATGAAGTTTTTAAAGTTAATAAATTATATAAGGCAGGAGCAGATAATATTAAAGTTAAAGAAATTGAAATGCGAAAAATATTAGACACTCTTTATTATACTGGAGATGATCTGGGTTTAACATATGGTGAAACTGAAAGCACTTTTAAAGTATGGGCTCCTACAGCAACTAATGTAGATCTTGTTATATATGATGATGAAGGAGATTATAACGAGTTTGGCCAAGTCATAGATAATACAAATGGAATAGAAAAATTAATGGCTAGAGACTCTACAGGAGTATGGTATACAACTGAATCTGGAGATTTATCAGGTAAATATTATATGTATAAAGTCACTTTTGCAGATGGTACTACGAATTATGCTGTGGACCCATATGCAAGAGCAGTGTCAGCAAATGGTCAAAGAACTGCTATAGTTGACTTAGCTAAAACAAATACTGCTTTATTTATCGATTCAAAAAAACCGCCAATAATTGATGCAGCAGATGCAATAATTTACGAATTACATGTAAGAGATTTTTCTATAGATTCAGAAGCTCCTTTTGAAAGTAAAGGTGAGTTTAGTGCATTTACTGAAACAGGTCTTAAAACAGCAAATGGAAATAGTGTGGGAATAGATCATCTTAAAGAATTGGGTGTAACTCATGTGCATTTATTACCAAGCTATGATTATGCGAGTGTAAATGAATTGTCAGATCAAGCTCAATTTAATTGGGGCTATGATCCACAGAATTATAATGTACCTGAAGGGAGCTATTCCAGCGATGCAACAGTTCCTACTGCACGTATAGAAGAATTTAAAAATATGGTGGCTGCTATGCATAATGCAGGAATACGTGTTGTTATGGATGTTGTATATAATCATACTTATAGTATAGAAGATGGGCCATTTAACAAAGTTGTACCTAATTATTTCTATCGTACAAACGATGATGGAACTTATGCAAATGGTTCTGGCTGTGGAAATGAAATAGCATCAGAGCGGCCTATGGTTAGAAAATATATTACAGATTCTGTAAAATATTGGGCAGATGAATACGATTTAGATGGTTTTAGATTTGACTTGATGGGTCTTATTGATACACAAACTATGCGTGAGCTAACAAATGAATTAAGAACAGAATTTGACCCAGATATGTTAATATATGGTGAACCATGGCAAGCAGGAGGTAGTATATTACCAGGCGCTCAACAAACTATTAAAGGTAGTCAAAAAGGCGAAGATTTTAAAGTATTTAATGATGAAATTCGTGGAGCAATTAAAGGTGATAGTGATTCATCAGGCAAAGGTTTTGCAACAGGAGCACCTAATAAAGAAGATGATATAATAATAGGTGTTAAAGGAGCAATAGATACAATCGCACAGGAGCCAACTGAGGTTATCTCGTATGTTACAGCACATGATAATTTAAATCTTTGGGATAAAGTGATTGCAACTCAAGAACTAGAAGAAGCATTAGGTTTTAAAGAGCTCAAAGATGGCAATTTAATTGAAGGTGGAAATGTTGCGGAAATGGTTGCTAATGCTCAACCATATAAATTTGTAGGCAATAATATCTTTGCAAATGAAACTGTTCGACGCAGTATTCTAGCCAATGGTATAGCTCTGACATCTCAAGGAATACCATTTATTCATGCTGGAGAAGAAATCTTAAGAACTAAATATGGTGATCATAATAGTTATAAAAGTCCTGATGAAATTAATATGATTCGTTGGGAAACAAAAGACCAATTTGAACCAATATTTGATTATTATGCTGGTTTAATTGAATTACGTAAAAATCATCCTGCATTTACAATGGATTCAGCTGGAGAAGTTAATAGACATTTTAAAGAATTTAAATCTGATGATAACATAGTTGGATATACATTAAGTGAGTATGCAAATGGAGATATTTACAAAAATATTGCGGTTATATATAATGCAAATACTATACCAAAACAAGTAATATTGCCAAGTGTGGCAGATTGGAAAGTGGTTGTTAATGATGTAAGAGCAGGCACAGAAGTATTAGGTGTATTTAACAATACTAATGTAGTAACAGTTGCTCCGCTATCAATGATGGTGCTCTATGATGATGAAAGACAATATCAGCCAGTAGCAACTACCATTAGTATTAGTGAAGATTTTGTTGGGTTAGGTCTTGATGATAGCCATGTATTTGATGTAACTATTTGTGACCAATATGGTGTTGAAATGAATGTTGCTCCGATAATAACAACTTCAAATAATGAAATAATAAAAATAGATGGGCAAAAAATTGTAGGAAGTGAATTAGGTAATACATCTCTTACATTTAAAGCAGGTGAAGCTTCAGCAATAGTTGATGTTGAAGTTGTTAATAAGCTTATTCCAAATTCAGTGGAAATTATTGCTCCTAAACCTTCTGTTCATGTAGATTTCAATCTTGCTCTTACAGCTAATGTTAGAGATCAATTTAATCAACTTATGGATGGGCAACATGTGAATTGGGAAAGTGATGACCCTAAATTTGCAACTATTGGAGTTGATGGAACAGTAACAGGTGTTACACAAGGAAATGCAATAATAACTGCAACAGTTGATAGTGTTGAAAGTGCATTAGATCTTAAAGTAATCCCATATGAAAAACGATATATTCAATTAGAATATTTTAGACCTGCTGGAGATTATGAAGGTTGGAATTTATGGGTTTGGAACACCGGAGCTAAAAATGACAGAATAGATTTTATTACAACAGCTGATGGTAAAAAAGTTGCAAATATTGAAATAGGTCCAACAACTGAAAGTATTGGATTTATTGTTAGACAAAGCATTGACGGAAATGACTGGGCTCAAAAAGATATTGAAAATGATCGTTCTCTTTATGCTCCAAAAGAACAAACTATTACAAAAGTTAAAGTAAATCAAGGGCAAATTGCCATAGAAACTATTGATTAAAGATAAGTAGAACACAAGAAAGTGGTAATCTATGTATATTCTTAAACGTATTCCATCAATTTTATTATTCCTTGTAATGTATTCGTTATTTCTATTAGTAGCCGGCAATAAAATTATTCATTATATACTTTTGGACTTATTATTAGTTATTGTATATATTAAAGGCTGTAGAAAAAATTTTTATAAAAAAGCGGCATTATTTAGTTTTGTTGTATTATTTGTAATACAAACTTTAGTAATTTTACAGTTGCCTTCTATTATACGATATGAATGGGATTATAACGAAAAGATGTTGGTATATATATATGAACAATCAAATTTATTAATTATAACATTGTCATTTTTTATAGAAATTATATTTGAAATAAAAGAGGAGCAGTATAATTTTATTAAAATTTTACAGTGTAAAACTTATATAGATTTCCGAAAGCTTAAAAATATAGCTCATAATAAAAAAGATTTAATTTGTAAAGCTTCAAAAGTTTTAACAAAAGATAATGTGAGAGAGCTGATTTTAGATATGCGAAGACATAACTCTTTTTCGTATATAAATGATGGAACGTTAAGTGAAAAATATTTTGAGCTTGCTCAAAAATCTATTTTTACAGACCCTTTTGTTTATATTATACTTTCAGACACTGGGAGCGTTGCCAGTCAATTAATCGGTGTTGGTACTCAAAAACCATATAATCATGCCTCTTTTTCATTTGATCGAAATTTAGAGACATTAATTAGTTATAATGGAGGAGAAAAAATCAATCCTCCTGGACTTAACACAGAAATGCTGGAATATTTAATGAAAAAAAAAGATGCTACCATATATATATATAAATTACCAGTTACAAGAGAAGCAAAACAAAAAATGCTTGAAAAAATTAAAGAAATTAATAAAAACGGTAGCTCATATAATCTAGTTGGTCTTATGACAAGAAAATCATATAAACCCAATATTATGTTTTGCTCTCAATTTGTATATTCTTTATTAAAATATGCTGGTGTGGAATATTTTGAAAAAAAAGCTAGTTCTATTAAACCAACTGATTTAGTAGAACTAGATTATCATAGAAAATTGTTATTTGATCACGAAATTAAATTTAAATAATTAAATTTTCTACCATTCACCTAATGAATTATCATCTTGTGAACAGACAGTTGGATTTCTCCAGTTGCCGTCATAAAGATGATTTTTTAATAGTTCTTCATCAATTTCAAATCCTAATCCAGGTTTAGTTGGAACATCTATAAAACCATCTTTTATTTCAAACGGTTCTTTAAATAATCCTACTCCTAAATCCAACTTATCAGCTAATGTAGGATGCTCTTGAGCAGTAAAATTTGATATACATGTATCTATTTGTAAACTAGCAGCTAATGCGACAGGACCTAAAGGATTATGTGGAGCAACATTAATGTAGTAATTATTAGCCATTGCAGCAATTTTAAACGTTTGTAATATTCCACCACAATGACAAACATCAGGTTGAATTATATTTACAGCTTGTTTTTCTATTAACGGTCTAAATCCAAAAGTAGTAAAAATCCTTTCTCCAGAAGCAATTGGAATAGTAGTTTTATTAGCTATTTTAACCATTACATCAACATTTTCAGGAAGTACAGGTTCTTCTATAAACATTGGATAATATGGTTCAAGCTCTCTACAAAGTATTGGCGCCATAGCTGGAGAAATTCTTCCATGAAAATCTATTGCAATATCCAGCTCTTTTCCAGCTACTTTTCGTACATAAGAGAATACTTCAATATAATCTTCGACCATTTTCATAGTATCAATATGTCTAACAGGAACAAACATCCCCATTTTTACAGATTTAAAGCCTTGCTCTTTACGTCTTGTAACCCATTCATCTATTTGAGCTTTTGTTGGATGGTCTATATTTGGCAATAAATGAGCATACATTCTTATTTTATTGCGACACTTTCCTCATAACAATTGCCAAACAGGAACACCAAAATATTTACCCTTAATATCCCACAGAGCTTGCTCAATTCCGCTAATAGCACTACAAATTACTGCTCCACCTCTATAAAATCCCCTTCTATACATTACATTATAGAGATGCTCAATATCCATAGGGTCTTCACCTATTAAATATTCTTTAAATACTCTTATGGCTTCTCCTACTAATGTAGCTCTACCTTCTAGTGTTGGCTCACCCCAACCAGTAATCCCTGCGTTTGTTGATACTTTTACCAGCATCCATCTAGGTTTAATATAAAATACTTCAAGATTTGTTATTAACATCAATTTAACCCTCCTATTTTTTTGTGTAGTTTGCCCAAAATACATATTTATTATTTCTAGGCTTGCTCATAATATATAAAAAAATAGACTGTAGAAAATCATCTACAGCCAGTTCATGTTTTATGATAATATAAATTGAAATAGTAATGCCATAAGTGGCATAGTTATAGCACATAGACTGGTAGAAACTACATTAATTGATGAAACATAAACTTTAAGAGGATGGTCATATAATTGGGCTTGTTGAGCAACAGTTGCTGCTGAAGGGCCAATTGCACAAAGTAATGATACCAGCAAAATATTATTAATATCATTATGCACCCATAATTTGCTAAGAATAAAAAGTACAATCATAGTTAATAGTGGATATAAAATCAATCTAATAACTACTATACGATATACTTTTAAACTTGAAAATATTTTTTTTAAATTTTGTTCTCCTAACATCATTCCAATCATTAACATTGATAATGGACCAAGACAAGCAGCAGAGCTTGAAATAGCAATTCCAACTGCTCCTGGAATTTTAATTTGAAATAAAAATAAGCTTACACCAATAAATATACTTATCATACAGGGATTTTTAAATATTTTTTTAAAATTCGATTTTCCATTTGGAACGCCCATAATAATTTGTCCATGAGACCACATTAGAAAGTTTTGAACTGCTATGTATGCACTAGTATAAAAGATATATTCTGTTCCTAATGTTCCAGCAACCATTGGTATTACTAAATTTCCAGCATTATTATATATAATAGATGCCCGTTCTACATTATCCAGTGGGACTTTAGCTACATCGAGCAACTTGGTTGCTCCTAAGTACATCATATGTATTAAAATTGCTCCGACAAATGCTAATCCAAGACCTGACAGCCTTGCTTGGTCAAGCTCTGTTTGAAATGCATTTATCATAGAGCAAGGAATAATCACATATACACAAATACGAGATATCACTCGACTTTCAGCTGATGATATAATTTTAAAATATGTAATGAGAAATCCCACAATACAAATTAAAACTAGACTTAAAATTTGTTCGGCTAACATTAAACTAATTTCCATTTTACCTCCTAATTTTTGAGCAATGGACACGGAAATCCGTGCCCAATTAATTAATTTAATAATTTTTTGCTCTCAGATATAATATTTTCTACAGTAATACCATTCTTTTGGAGCAAGCTTTCATATGGAGCAGACTCTCCAAATTGATCCTGAATACCAATACGTTTCACAATGCCTTTTCCAGCTTCAGCGACAATTTCGCAAACAGCACTACCTAAACCATTTAAAATATTATGGTCTTCAACAGTAATAATTTTTCCAGTAGTTTCAATGGCTTCTTTAACAACATCTACATCAAGAGGTTTAATAGTGTGCATATCATACAGAGCAACACTAATTCCTTCTTGTTCTAATTGTTTTGCAGCGGTATATGCTAAGTTTAATACATCACCATTTCCAATAATGGTTATATCTGTGCCTGACATAAGTTTATTTGCTTTTCCAAGCTCAAATGTTGCATTTTCATCATAAATTACAGGAATAGGGTCACGTGTAAAACGAAGATATACTGGTCCATAATATTCTGCAGCAGCACGAACTAATTTTCTAGTTGCATTATAATCAGCTGGCATACACACTGTCATATTTGGAATAGTACGAAGTATTCCCATATCTTCAATACCTTGATGACTTGCTCCGTCATTTGCTGGTGTAAAGCCACCATGAGAGCAAGCTATTTTAACATTTAGATTAGGATAACATACTTCTTGACGAATTTGCTCGCTCATACGCATTGAACCAAAAACAGCATAGCTTGTAACAAAAGGAATTTTGCCTGTTGTAGCAAGACCAGCCGCAACACCACATGCATTTTGTTCTGCAATTCCTACATTAACATGCTGATTTGGAAGTTCTTTACTAAAAGGAACCGTTTTACAAGACTTACCTATATCACAATCAACAACATATATATTTTTGTTTTCTCTCCCAAGAATTAATATTTCATCTCCATATCCATCTCGAGTTGCAATATATTTAGTTTCCATTTATAGTAGCCCCTCCTTAACGTCTTTAATAGCTTGTGTATATTGTTCGTCGTTTGGAGCCATACCATGCCACATTACAACATTTTCCATGAATGAAACACCTTTGCCTTTTACAGTTTTTCCAACAATACATTTAGGCTTACCATTTTTTGTTTTTGCATTTGCCAGAGCATCCACTACAGCTTCCATATCATGACCATCAATAGCAAAAGTTTCAAAACCAAATGCTTCAAATTTTTTAGCAAGGTCAAGAGTTGGCATAACTACATCACAAGTATCATCGTTTTGTAAATTATTATTATCAACTATAACTACAAGATTATCTAATTGATATTTAGATGCTGTTTGAGCAGCCTCCCATACTTGACCTTCGTTAGTTTCTCCATCTCCTACTAAAGTAAATACTCGATAGTCTTTAGCATCTCTTTTACCTGCAATAGCCATTCCAACAGCAACAGAAATCCCTTGTCCTAGAGAACCTGTTGAAATATCAATTCCTGGACAACGCTTCATATCAGGGTGTCCTTGCAAAATAGAGCCTTCTTTTCTAAGAGTACCTAAAATTTCTGTGTCAAAATATCCTCTAAGAGCTAAACAAGTATATAGCACTGGACACACATGTCCTTTTGATAAAACAAAACGGTCCCTATCTTCCCATTTAGGATTTTTAGGGTCAATATTGAGCTCATTAAAATATAGGGCTGTCATAAATTCTGTAGCTGAAAGACTTCCGCCTGGATGTCCAGATTGAGCTTTATAAATCATATCAAGTAAAGTTAATCGAACTGTTTGGGCTTGCTTTTTTAACTTTGCAACTAATTCTTTATTTGCCATTCCAAAATTTCCTTTCTTCTTTCTTACTAATTAATTTTTTATTTGTTCATTAATTCGTAAATACGTTCCATACCAGAGCGGCCAATTTTGAAAATAGGAACTTTAAGTTCATCATGTTCTAAAAGGCTCATAGAAATTTGAGCACAAGCAATACAATCAACTTCATCTGCAAGCTTATATAGATGCTCTCTTATCATTTCATCATGACGAGCTCTATCTCCAGAACAAAGTACATCAAATGCACCATCTGCAACACGAATTACAATTTCAATTTCTTTGTTTTGTTCTGCTGCTTTTTCACGAATTACACGTTCAATTGCGGCTGGACTAGTTGGTAATGTTGCAATAATACCAATTTTTTTACCAGCTGCAACAGCCATTTCTGCAACAGGCTCTTCAATATTGATAATTGGAATATTTAAGAAAGGACGTATCCATTTTGTTGCCATATTTACTGAAGTACAAGTTACAATAATTCCATCTGCTCCTGATTCTTGAGCAGCTTGTGCATAGTGTAGCATTCTGGATGCAGTTTTTGGAGATACACATTTATCATCTAGTGTAGAACGAAGTAAGCTATCATCCATTATATTATATACTGTAAGATCTCCAACTTCATCTGCATATTTCTTTACATGAGGAGTATAAATTATGTCCATAAAATTATTTACTGTATTAATTGTATAAAGTTTTTTTGCCATTTTTTTGCTCCTTATTATATAAAATTGATAATAATAGTATAATTTACCATTTGAAATTGTACAAGGGGGGAAAAAATCTGGATAATTTATATTTTATCCAGAAAAAAATTTAATTTTTTTTTGCTTTTTTAGGCAGTATATTTTTTAAGATAGTTATACAAATTATAACAAAGAAAAGTAATGAGATAGGTTGAGTAAAGAAAATACTTGGAGTACCTTGACTAACCATAAGAGCTCGCCTAAAGTTTTCATCTATCATAGGACCCAATATAATTCCAAGTACAATCAGGGCGGGCTAATATTGCATTTTATCTAAAAAATAACCTAAAAGACCAAATATTAATGCTATAATAATATCAAAAGGATTGTTGTTAATTGCATATGCTCCAATGATAGATAGTACACTAACAATTGGCATTAAATAAACAGCTGGTACTTTTAATATTAAGCTCATAGGTTTTGCTAAAATAATACCTGATACCCACAAAGCTAAAACTGCCAGAAATAATAATGCTGCTATATAATTAATGAATGTAGGATTATCACGCATAATCATAGGACCTGGACGCACATTATGAATCATTAATGCTTCTAATAATACAACAGCTGGTGGAGAACCAGGAACAGCCAAAGTGAGCATTGGTATCATTGCTCCACCAATAGCAGAATTATTTGCAACTTCTGGAGCAATAGCTCCTTCATAACATCCTGTGCCAAATTTTTCAGGTGTTTTGCTCGTTTTCTTTGCTGCATCATATCCAACCCACGTAGCAACGTCCTCTCCAACGCCTGGTAAAGAACCAACTCCAAGTCCTATTAGAGCAGATTGAATTACTAAACGAAGATTTTTAAATACTGTTCCCCAAATAGGAACTTTCTCTTTAATATCATCTTTTGCTTTTTTAACAATAATTTCTTCTTTAGGTTTTGCAAAAGCTTTTATAACTTCTGGAATAGCATAAAAACCAATTATCGCTGGAACCATAGAAACTCCACCCATTAAAGAAGTAATTCCAAAATCAAATCGAGAAGCTCCTGCAATTTTATCCATGCCATTTAAATTAAGGTAATGGTATCATCGCTAGTACACCAAATCCATAAGTAATTACTACGGAGCTTAAACTTGCCACAATTATACAGCTCAAGATATTTTTCAAAGTTTTTTCACTAAAGATAAACATTTGTAACAGGAGACAAATAAATGTCGCAATCATAAATGGAAAACCTCGAAAAGTTGGGTAAAAATCCAAATTTTCTCTACACACTGGTATAAGTACAAAAATATAAAGAGCAAGTATAGTAATTACAATAGTTGCAACACGAGTTTCACGATGCATCAATACAAATTTAAGTTTATCTACTTTAAAGAAATCAAATTTTGCTCCATCTTTTAAAGCAACTCTTAATAAAAATAGTCCACAAATACATAAAACTATTGCAAGTAAAAAAGGCATTAGTGCAGGAGAGATATACCAATTTTCAATTTCCTTTTGTATGGACTCAGTTGTAATTTTTTCCAAAGAGCGTCCAAATGGATTGATAAAAAGTTTATAGCCATTATACATTATAATAATAGATGTAATAATTAAAATAATGCTAAAAACTAAATCTACTCTGCGTAACGTCGACTTTTTCATAAAAAATCACGCTCCTTTATTTATTATCTTAAAATACCACGCTCATCTGGGCTAAATGTTGTAGTTCCCATATTATTTAGTATCCAACATAAATTAGATTCTAATTGAGCTGCATATTCTTGAGCTGCTTCACCTGATAAATTATAAATAGTTGCTAGTTGCTCATCAGCAAAAGTTTTAATAGTATCGGTTTCCATAGTTATTTTAAATGCTTCTTCAAGTGTTGCAACAATTTCTGGTGCAGTATCAGCTGGCACTTTAAATCCTAAAAATTGATTTAGTGGTAAATATTGAGCAAGGTCTGGTAAATATTCTGTTACAGATGGAATTGTACCTATTTCTGGCATCTCCCAATCCTCTAGTTCTATAACTGCTAATAGAATTAAATCGCCTGAACACATAAAGTCTTTTGCTTCACCAGCTGATGCAACAACACAATCTGCCTCTTGAGCAACTGCTCCTTTTAATGCTGCTCCAGAACCATCATATGGAAGCCAGTTAAATGGCATATTTCCATAACTATCAAAAAGTTTTGCTTGTGCAAACCATAACCACCAGTGGTACCTGCAATAGAAATACTTTGTGGATCTGATTCTAGTTGTGTCATAATTTCTTCCATTGTATCATATTCAGAATTTTTATTTACCATCAACACACCAGGAGAACCTGCTGCAATAAAATATATCCAGTCTTTAGAAGTTTGTTCAAGTGCTGTCATTACAGGAATTGTAAGAGGTGTTAGTAACTGTTATTAATAAATATAAAATAAGTAAAAATATTTCTGTAAATACGTTTAAGTCTTCTTGTTTTAGGCTATACTGAAATATAGTTTAGAGTAAAGGGGTATTTATTATGTATAAAATATCAGATTTTAAATAGAAGCTATTTGTAAAAGAT